>CAZAHS010000055.1:0-11269 GCA_964484855.1 uncultured Sphingomonadaceae bacterium
TTCGCCGTCCATAACATGTGCAACTATTGCGGCTTCGGCCAGTGACCCTGCGGCGTCTATTTCGCTCGACATATATGTTTCTCGGCACTTGGACTGTATAAGCATAGCAAAAACTGCATGGCGCGGCAAAGTCAAGAATTGCATAAATATCGGGCCATGCCTATTCACAGCCTATGGACAGCTTTGACCCCAAAACTTACCGCGATGCGCTTGGCCAATTTGCCACTGGCGTAACCATTATCACAGCGCGCGATGCGGATAACCGGCCCGTTGGTGTCACTGCCAATAGCTTTAACTCGGTCTCGCTCGATCCGCCGCTTATATTATGGTCTTTGGCCAAAACCTCGCGCTCCATGCCCGCTTTTGAGCAAGCGGCCGATTTTGCCGTGCATATTCTGGCCAGCGATCAGGACGCGCTTTCTAACCGTTTTGCTTCTCGTAGTGCAGATAAATTTGCAGGGTTGGACATTGGCGAGGATGGACCGCCTTTGCTGGATGGCTGCACGGCGCGTTTTCGCTGCAAGACGCGCCATAGCTATGAGGGCGGGGATCATATTATCTTCGTCGGCGAGGTTATTGGCTTTGAGCATGATGAAAAGCCGCCCTTGCTCTATCATAATGGCGATTATGCCGACAAAAAACGCCGCATAGCAAAGCCGGATACTATCAGGGCGGATAATATTATCCAAGTGGCTGCGCCCGGCAATATGGCCGATGCCGATGCTGATGCTGTTGTGCTTTACAGTGCCAAAGACCGCATTGCGACGATAATGCTGAACAGCCCTGACACCCGTAATGCGCTGGCAGAAGAGGTTATCGCGGCTTTGGTTGACGCATTAGAGCGTGCAGAAAATGACCCAGATATTAGCTGCGTGATATTAACCGGCGCAGGGGCAAGTTTTTGCTCTGGCGGCAATATTAAACAGATTAAGGCGCTAACCGCCGAGCAGCACATGACCCCGCTTGAATTGGAAAACTGGTATCGCAGCCATATTCAGCGCATTCCTGCAGTGATGGACCGCTTATCTGTGCCGGTTATTGCCGCAATTAATGGCCATGCCATTGGCGCGGGTTGCGACCTGGCCTGTATGTGCGATATTCGCATCGCAGCAGATGATGCTATATTTGCCGAGAGCTTTTTGCGCGTCGGGATTATTCCAGGCGATGGCGGCGCATGGTTATTGCCGCGCATTATCGGCATGGCACGGGCCAGCCAGATGCTGCTCACGGGTGAATTTATTGATGCCGCTAAGGCGCAGGATTATGGACTGGTTTCAGAAATTCTGGTCCCGCAGGATTTGCTGGAGCGGGCGCAAAGTTTGGCAGAGCAAATTGTGCAATATCCGCCCGCTGCTATTCGCAAATCAAAACGGCTGTTAAAAGATGCACGTGATGTGACCTTGCGCGAGCATCTTGACCAAGCTGCGATTTGGCAAGGTGTATTGCAACAAATGGACGATCATAGAGAAGCGGTTGATGCTATATTGGAAAAGCGTAAACCCAACTTTCAAGGCAAATAATATTGCGAAACTGTTACAAAAGGACTCATATGGTCTTAGCACCATATTATGTAGCATAATATCAACATGCCAGCGCCCCAAGCTATAATTTATTAATTTTACGCCCGCTTTATTTGAAGACGAGCGCATAAATTTTCGCGTATTTTCAATGAGAAACTATCTGAAAGCAATAAATCTGCAGATTTAAGGTTAATCATTTTGCAAAAATTGACATGTCCATGATATAAAATTTTCTGTCGCATAAATAGGGGTTCGGTCATGGATGGATTTCAAAGTCAGAACAATATAGCAGAAGACTGGACAAAGTCAGACCAAGAAGAACGGCAACGACGATTGGATCATGCCGCACGAGAGGCTGAAACACGGCTGAAAATCTCGCCTGAACTTTTTGAATTAAATGAACTTGATTGTCTTTATGATAGTGCACAGCGCACGCTCTGGACATTTATGCAGCCAACAGGCCGACCAAGTTTTTCCCTTCCGCTTTTGCAAGACTTTCGCGATTGGCAGAAAGCCATTGCAAATAGCTTTGGGCCGGAGCGCCTGCCGCTTGATTTTCTGGTTCTTGGTTCGCGTTTTCCCGATGTATTTTGTTATGGCGGTGATCTTGACTATTTTGTGGCGTGCATTCGTGCAAATGACCGCGAAGCGCTAGTGGATTATGGCCGCCAATGCGTGCGTATATTATACCGTAATTTCCGTTCGCTCGATCTGCCAATTGTTACCATAGGTATGGTTGAAGGGGATGCTTTGGGCGGCGGTTTTGAGGCATTATTGTCATTTGATATGATTGTTGCTGAACGCGGTGCCAAATTCGGATTGCCGGAAAGCATGTTCGGGCTTTTCCCGGGTATGGGCGCGCACAGTTTTCTCAGCCGCAAACTCGGCTCGGCTATGGCTGAACGCATGATAATGGGCGGCGAAACCTATAGCGCTGAACAGCTTTATGATCTGGGGCTGGTGCATACTCTATTTGATAAAGGCATGGCCAAACCAACAATTGATAAACTTATCAAAAACGAACGCAGACGCTTTAACGGACTTTTGGGCGCGAACCGCGCCATGACGCGCGCCAATAATATAAGCTTGAAAGAGCTGGAGGATATTGTCGATCACTGGGCTGATTCTGCGCTTAAGCTGAGCGAACAAAATATTCGCCTGATGCAAAGGCTGGTTGGCGCACAAACCAAATTATGCGAAAAAGCTCTGGCACAGCAAATATTGGCTCAGCCAAAAGCCATTGATGCGGTTTCTGAAAAAAGCGGCGTTCCAGAGGCAACCAAGCGTGTGGCCTGATCTGCTGGCATTGCCTTGCTATATAAATAGCCTTGCCCCTGTGTGCAGCCTGCGGCGATAACCGTGGCTGCATGACTGGGCGTTTCAATACCTTCTGCAACAATTTCCATTTTTAAAGTGCGCGCCAGTTCTGCAACAGCGCGGATAATCGCGTCAGATTTTGATCCCGCGCTGGGGCCGCTCACAAAAGACTGGTCTACCTTGATTTTGCTGAAATTGTAGCTTTGCAGATAAGACAGAGATGAATAGCCAGTACCGAAATCATCCAGTGCAAGTCTAATGCCTTCAATTTGCAATGTATCAATGAATTGGGTGATGGCTTCATCCTCATCAATGAACACAGTCTCGGTAATTTCCAGCTCCAGACGTTCTGGCCGAATTCCTGCCTCTTTCACGGCCCGCAAAATGCCCAGTGACGCGCCGGGCGCTTTCATCTGGACGGGTGAGATATTTACGCAAACTGATATATTCTCAGGCCATTTTGCCGCAGCAGCACATGCTTTGGCGATAATCAAATTGCCCAAAGTGATAATCAGGCCAGTATCTTCTGCAATAGGAATGAAATCTGCAGGCGATAAATTTCCCTTTGTTGGGTGATTCCAGCGTACCAGCGCTTCAAAGGCTTTTATCTCATTATTAGAGAGATCAACAATTGGCTGATAATGCACTTCCAGTTCATCATTTTTGATGGCATCGCGCAGCTCGCTCTCAATTTCCCTGCGGAACATAAGATCACGGTTCATAGCATTGGCAAAGAAACTATATTGATTACGGCCACTTACCTTGCTGTGATAAAGCGCAAGGTCGGCATTTTGCATTATCGTATCGATATCATTGCCATTATCCGGCATCACGGCAATGCCAATTGATGTGCTTACCGTAAGCCTATGGCCATCAAGACGGATAGGACGGTTGAGTTCGATCAGAATGTCCTGAGCAATTTTTTGCAGTTCACGGCGATCCTTATTCTGGATAACAACCACGAATTCATCACCGCCAAAGCGCGCAACAATATCATCTTTGCACAAGGCCCTAAGCCTTTTTGCAGTCTCTACCAACAGACGATCACCCACGGGATGGCCAAGTGTATCATTAACCTCTTTAAAGCGGTCAAGATCGAGCCAGAAAACACCGATATTCTGGCTCTGCCCTTTTTGCGCGAACATTTTGATAAGATGACCATTTAAGCCTGCCCGATTGAGCAGTCCGGTCACAATATCCGTGCGCGCATAGCTGCGCATTTTTTCGGCCAATTTGGCATTTTGCTCTGCTGCATCAAAACTGTCACGAATAATTGCGAATGTATTGATGGTAATGCCGACCAAAGCCACAACGAACAAGGCTATGCAGCAGGCGAGGATGATGTAGCTGGCGGTGCCCTCTAGCAACAGGCCAATGGCTAGAGGCGTAGTTGTGAGTATAGTTTGTCCGATTGCGATGGTGGGGCGGCCTGCATTCCTGCCGGAAATACCAGCCGCATAACCAATGGCATTAGCAGCAGCAAGCACATGCAGGCTGATATCGGCTGCGAAAAATATGGTTAGGCCCGTTACACAGCCAAGCGAGAGCGCATAGGCCCAGGCACCGGCCTCATAAAGCAGCTCAAGATTGCGTGATCCGCCATCGCGCATTGTAGCATCAAAGATATAGGCGACGATTATCCGCAGAATTACAACACAGGTCAAAACCCCTGTGCCGATTGATATAGGCAAATTATTGGCAGAAAATGCGATATACAGGCAAGCAAGCGCACCGCAAAGCGCGCCCAGAGTCAAGGACAAGGGCGAGGTGTATAATGTCGATACAAGTGCGTGGCGCACCCGATCATTTAACGGATCCGATCCAAACACACCGTTCAGCCGAGTTGATCTGCTAGTAATAGCCTGCTCCTTTCGGGAAGCATGTATTTCACAGATATCTATGCTTTTGGTTAACGGCACCTTCATCATGGCATTATTTTTTGCGCTATGACATTTTCCTGCCCTTTTGCGCGGTTTTTCAAGGCAAAATATGAAGCTCGTTTTCTCATTATGGGCGCTTTACATTCTGCCGGTTTAACTGTTGCCAGTGATATTCATGGGTGAGGCGTTGTTATTATCGTCATATTTTTTTGTATTGGCCACCAGATTATTGTCCAATTGGCGAAGCACCGACATCCACCATTTATGGCCGAGTGGATCATTGGCCCAGAAGCAGCGCTCTGCTTTTTCCAAGGCATGATCTGCACTGGCTAAGCCATATTGACCGAATAAGCGCAGCGCGGCCGTTACAATCATATTATCAAGCGCATTATTTAGGGCAGGGCCGTTTGGACCGGTTACATTGTCATTTGCAGTAGCGGTCAGCCCAGCGTCATCATCATTATTATCGTTATCACTCAGCAAGGCAGTGGATTTTTGCGCAAAGCAAAACGCATAGCGCTCGCTCATTAACGATCGCCCGTTTTTCGATCTTAGCCGTTTTAATGGCTGCGCATATGTGGTGTCTTTTACTATATCCATGCAGTGTTTTTTACACTGAAAAAGATAAAAGCGCCTTGTCCATTGTGGTTAAATAGCGGGTGCAGAATATTAACCATGATATGGCTTAGCAAAACGGTATCTGGACTAATTC
Organism: uncultured Sphingomonadaceae bacterium; assembly: GCA_964484855.1. Lineage (GTDB taxonomy): Bacteria > Pseudomonadota > Alphaproteobacteria > Sphingomonadales > Sphingomonadaceae > Alterisphingorhabdus. Next base: position 5,430 of record CAZAHS010000055.1, read on the forward strand.
AGATCCGCAATTAATTGCTTGGCTGGTCGATCCATTGCCCGGATTGGCGATATTTTGGCAATACATCGCCAGAATTAGCCGCTTGCCCAATGGCATCATCGCGAACGGGTGTTTGCTGCTCTATGCTGCGCTGTCTGGTGTTGGATCGGCTATCAGCTTTTGGGGTTGCAGATACAGCGCCAGATGCAGCACTTTGGGCAGCATTGCTGCGTGCAATGGCTTGCTCATAAGATTTGGCAAGGGCAACCGGGTCAGCAACATTCTTTTTGCCAGCAGATTTTTTGCGAGCATAAGGCCCTGGCTGAGGCTCATATCCAGCATAATTTTGTGAGAATGCTTTCTTTTTGCCCGCAGCGCCCTTCCATTTATAGAAACGGTGGTTGCCGATTGTACCAATGAAGTTAAGGCTGGGTGCCCAATAGGGGCGAATATCTGTTGTGTGATAATGGGTTGCCAGACCAGCCGGTATAGATACTTCACCGGCCAGCATTGCCGCGGCGACTTTACGAGCGCGGCTCCAGTAAAAGCTGCTAGGCTTACGCCGCAAAGAGCCATCGCAAGTGAAGCTGAATTGACAGCCGCTTGCACGCTCTGAACCCTGATAGACAACGCCGCAGACCGATTTTGGATAGCTTGGATGGGCAACGCGGTTCAAAATAACCTGTGCAACGGCGCGTTGTCCCGCATCCGGTTCCTGAGCGGCTTCATAATAAATGGCGGTGGTCAGACATTGCTGCGCACGATATTTGCTATTTTCAGCGCCCGATAGCAGAAATTTGCTAGCAGCCGCGCCAACACCAAATTGCGCAGAGGTTGCTGCATTTTGTCCAGCCAGACCGTTGTTAAAACTGTCCGTAGCATCTTGCAGGCGCGCTCTGTCATTATTGCCAGCAATGGCAGGATCAATCCATGCGCTGTTGCTTTCATCCAGAAAGTAAAAAGCAGAGCCAGGGAAATTATCCTGGCTGCGTTCTGACCATAGTTCACGCGCATCGCTATAACGCGGGGTTTCTGGTGATGCTGCACCATTTTGCGCGGTCGCAATCTGCATGATTGAAAATGTTGATACCGCAAAAAGTGCCAAAGTTAGAAATTTTTCACGGATGGAAAAGCGGCGAGGGGCGGGAAGGCGATAGCCTTGGCGCACAGTATCTGCCGTGTTGGCAGTGTGATAAGGACGTGTATCACTTTTGGCGGACGCGCTGCGGTCCGGCAAATGGATAACATTTTTTGATCGTCCAAATTTCACTGCGTCATGGTTCCGTAATCATAGCGAATCCCAGAAAAAAGGGACTTTTCACTTCGAAACAGCCCATATACAGGGGAGTGGGGGCTGAACAGGATCGTTTCGGCTGCGTCCCGCGCTGACACAATGCAGATAGTGATTATGAAGTAAGAGAAACCGCATGTTTCAATGGTTTACATGCGAAAATGGCCAAAATGTAAATTTAAGGCATAGGCCGCAAAATATGTGGGCTAAGGTAGGGCGGCTGCGGTCGCCAAATCGGCCTCACGCTGGTTAATCAGTCGCAGCGCAAGGGCATAGCCAATTAGCCCGAATATCACGCCGCCCAAAGCAGGCGCAGCGACCACGCCGGCGGCCCCGAAATATATTTCACCAAAATATAAAAAAGGCAAAATGCCAAGGCTATTGCGGCCCCAATTAAGCCATGTTGACCAGCTTGCGCGGTCAAGATTGTTAAAAGCCGCGTTGGAGATGTACAATATGCCGTTAAACAAAAATAGCGGTACAACAATAAGCGCAAATATTTCCAACAATGCTACGCCCTCACTGCCCAAACCGAATTGCGCACCGACAATCGGCACCATGATGTAGAGCACTGGCCAGATGAGCAAGGTATAGCCGGCTGCAAATTGTATGGCACGGTTAATTGCCTCACGAACCCTTTGCATATCGCCTGCGCCGAAATTCTGGCCCACTATTGGCCCGATAGCGCCTGATAGAGAAAAGAGCAGACAGAATGCGACCGGCACGATGCGGCCAATAATGGCATAGCTGGCAATCACATCGTCGCTATAGGATGCGAGATAGGCAAATGTAATAAAGCCGCCCAATGGCGTTGCCAAATTGGTTAATATGGCTGGCCCCATGATGCGCCGTATTGCAGGCAGATTGGCGGAAAATTCACTGCGCCGAAATGTACCCAAACCGCCATAAAGCCGAATAACCGGCCATAGCCCGGCAATAGCCATTGCAAAGATTGAAAGCATTGTCGCATAGGCCGCCCCTGCAAAGCCCAAATCAAAGCCAAACATCAGCAGCGGGTCAAATATCGCATTGGTAATCGCCATCGCCAAAGTGGTGTTCATCGCGCGGCGGGCATCGCCATAAGCGCGCAAAAATCCTGACCCGATCATGCCACATATTGTTACTGGCCCAAAGGGCGCAACAATGCGGATATATTGAATGGCGGCCTCTCTTGCGCCGCCTTCTGCGCCCAAAAGGTCCATAAATTGCGGCGCGAATATCCAGAAGATTATCGCCACAGGTATAGATAGCGATAGGCCCAGCACTATAACATGGCTGAGCAGAGCATTGGCATTTTCTGCTTTGCCTTGCCCAATCATGCGCGAGGCAAGGGCGCTAATCGCGATCATCAGGCCAATATTCAGCGCCGAATTAAAGAACAATAATGTTGCTGCAAAGCCCATAGCGGCGGTTAGCGCGGGGTCACCCAATAATGAGATAAAATACAGGTCCAGAAGATCAACCGAGAACATCGTCACCAAACCGAAGGACGAGGTCAGCGTCATCACCGCGACATGGCGCATCAGGCTGCCACTAAGGAATTTACCCTTAATATTGTTTGCCACAGCTTTTTTGGCTGGGGCGTCAACAGTGCTTTCTGATGTTGTGCGGTAGATAATTTGCTCGCTTAATGCTTTATATTGGGCCGGTCAGACCAAATTGCTCTTGGCGGATATGGGGAGGGCGATCAAGCCTTGCCAGACCAAGGGCAACGATTTATAGGGCGAAGATAGGAAACAGGTCATTCTGTAATGGAGTGATAATTGGGAATACCGGAACATGGTATAGGCTTTTTGCCTTTGCTTCACCGGAGCTGCCCCCGCAACTGTGACCGGTTAGTATGTTCATCACATGCCACTGATTTTAATCGGGAAGGCGGTGGATATATGGTGATCCGGGAGCCAGGAGACCAGCCTGTTATCCGTCGTTCTATCCGATGGACGGGGTGTGCCAGAGGAACGCGGGAGGACCGTCCTTCTTCGTGACGACACAAATGTGTGAATGTCATGGGAAGAGGAGCAACCATCCATGAAAAATATAATTTTGAAAACAGCGCTGCTGAGCAGTGTTGTAAGTGCATGCCTATGGTCCACGCCGATTTTGGCTCAGCAAACCGATGAAGACGCAGCGGATGATCGCATTGTTATTGCTGATCTCAAGATATCTGATGATATTACGGTTCTTGGCTCAGCCTTTGTTGATGCAACACAGGATACGAACCGCGCGATTACAGTAATAACCGCTGATGAAATCGCGCAGATACAAACGCCTGATATTACCCAGATTTTGGAGCGTGCGCCCGGCGTGACCACTACGCGCAATGGCACATTGGGCGGCTTTACCGCCGTGCGGGTGCGCGGCAGTACGTCCGATCAGGTGCTGGTGCTGGTCGATGGTGTAAGAGTTAATGACCCCAGTGCGCCGGGCGCAGGTTTTGATTTTGGCAATATTTTAAGCGAAAATATTACCAAGGTGGAAATATTGCGCGGCGCCAACTCCATCATCTGGGGCAGCAACGCCATTGGCGGCGTTATCGCGCTACAAACCGGCGGTGGAAATAACCAAATAGGTTCCATCAAGGCTGAAGGTGGTTCTTTTGGCACGCTCAACCTGTCTGGCACCATTGCGCCTGATATTGCCGATAATCTGTCGGTCAGCGTCTCCGGCGGTTATCTCGACAATGACGGTTTTTCCAGTTTTGACGGCGGCGCAGAGGATGATGGTTTTCGCCAAGCCTATGTGAATGGCCGCATTGGTTATGATGTCACAGACACTGTCCGCCTGTTTGCGCAGGGCCGCTATGCAGATAGCCGCGTCGATATTGATGGCTTCCCCGCGCCCGCTTTTGCCTTTGCCGATACCGACGAGTTTCAGGAAACGCAGCAATTTTCCGCCTCTGCTGGCGCAGAATATTCCAGTGATTTTCTTGATCTGCGCGCGCTCTATTCCATTGCCGATATTGACCGCGACAATTTTAACCCTGCTTTTGGCGATGATGTCAGCTTTTTTGCTGAAGGCCGCAATGAACGGATAGAGCTGCGCGGTGAAGCGCGGCCCGTGAAGAATGTCTCGCTGTTTTTCGGGTTGGAAAATGAAGAAACCAGCTTTGAAACCGGCCCCTTTGGCGTGACCGATGGCAGCGGTATAGACAGCGCTTATGGCTTGCTGCGCTATAATGATGATGTGGTCAATATCTCTGGCGGTGTGCGCGTTGACGATCATGAGCAATTTGGCACAGAGGTCACTTTCGGCGCAGATGCCAGCATTGCATTTGCCGATGGCTGGCGCGTTGTTGGCGCGTATCAAGAGGGCTTTCGCGCGCCCAGTCTGTTTCAGCTACTCTCTGATTTTGGGAATACACAGCTTAATCCTGAAACCAGCCAGGGTTTTGAATTGGGCCTGCAATATAATGATCGCAATAGCGCATGGCCGGTTTCTGGCTCGGTGACGCTCTTTACCCGCGATACCGATAACCAGATTGATTTCATCTCTTGTTTTGGCGTGACCGATAGCATTTGCGATAACCGCCCCTTTGGCACCTTTGACAATATTTTGGAAACGCGGGCGCAGGGTGTTGAGGCAGAGGTGACGGTGCGGCCATCCGATAATGTCACCACCCGCATCGCCTATAGCTATATTGATGCGCAAAACCGCAGCGAAGGCAGCGCCAATTTCGGCAATGTGCTGGCGCGCCAGCCAGACAATGTGCTGACCTTCTCGGCAGACTGGACGCCGCAAATTGCCGGAAAACAGCTTAATTTGGGCGGTGATGTGCGGCTGGTGAGCGACAGTTTTGACAATGCAGCGAACAGCGTGCGGCTGGACGGTTTTGCCGTGGTGCGGCTGCGCGGCAGCTTTGATATTAGCGATAATATTCAGCTTTTTGGCCGCATTGAAAACCTGTTTGACGCGCAATATCAAACGGTTGCCAATTTCGGAACGCCCGGCATGTCGGCCTTTGGCGGGTTAAGGGTGACATTATGATGCTTTTTAATCCTTCCACCCCTCCACCTTTAGGGGAGGGGCAGTGAGACTTAGCACTTTTGCGCAAGCGAAAGTGCTTAGTTGCAGCGGGGTGGGGACTCGCCGATTGTGCCGTACCCAGACGATAGCCCCCACCCCAACCCCTCCCCTAAAAGAGGAGGGGCTTAGGTTTATGCTATAATCGCGCTGGTTCGCATATGGTAACAGCCTTAACTATTTCATATATGTTTGAGTTTTGCATAATTTCTCGCTACTCATCTTATTAACGAAGGAAACGCTATGAACACCAAGACTATTCTGAGCAGCGACAATATATGGCCCGCTTCATTGGGCGGCAGCACGGTTTTCGGTTGTCTCCTACTCGCCTGCATCTTCCCCTTCGCTGCCTTTGCTGCGCTCGCCGCGCTGACCATGAAACCGCGCAGCGCCATCGCCACTTTGCTGGCCGTATGGGGCGTTAATCAGGCAATAGGCTTTTTTGTTCTGTCCTTCCCATGGGATGCGCAGGCACTTGGCCATGGCATCGCCATTTTGGCCGCAATGATGCTGGCCTATGCCGCCGCTTCGGCCGCGCTGCGCTACATCA
>CAZAHS010000056.1:0-11258 GCA_964484855.1 uncultured Sphingomonadaceae bacterium
CCTCACGGATGTAGCGCAAACGCACAGGGTTAAGTTTGTGCAACATGGCAGAGCTGCCCTTTGGATCCCACCAATCCGCCGCCAGCTTGCCAAAATGCTCCGCTTCTGAGGAGACAATTGATCCTTTTTGTGGCTTGGCTTTACTTGCCATTACGCATTCCCCTGACTATCAGCATCTTTCCTTTAGTAACCATCATATGGTGTTAATGCGAACAATAAGAAGGTTTAGCTGGCTAATCTGAAAAGTGCGGCCATGAGTTTTTGCAGGAATAGCCCGTAATGGCACGCATTGTAATGAAATTTGGCGGCACCTCAATGGCGGGGATAGAGCGCATCCGCCGCGTTGCCGAGATTGTAAAAGCGCAGGCCGCACGCGGCGATGAAGTGGCCGTTGTGGTGTCCGCTATGGCGGGGGAAACCGACCGGCTGATCAATTTTTGTAGAGAGGCCAGCGCGCTTTATGATCCGCAGGAATATGATGTTGTGCTCGCCAGCGGTGAGCAGGTAACCAGCGGCTTGCTGGCCATGACATTGCAGGCAATGGGCGTGCCTGCACGCAGTTGGCTGGGCTGGCAGATACCCATGAACACCGTTGGCGCACACAGCAAGGCGCGGGTTAGCACAGTGGAGGCCGATGAGATGCTGGCCGCCATGCAATCAGGCAGCGTTGCGATTATTCCCGGCTTTCAGGGTCGCAGCGAAGACGGGCGCATCTCAACATTGGGGCGCGGCGGCTCTGACACCAGCGCAGTTGCGGTTGCAGCGGCGGTTAAGGCGGATCGCTGCGATATTTATACCGATGTGGACGGCATTTACACCACCGACCCGCGCATAGTGGCGCGCGCTCAAAAACTGAAAGCCGTGACATTTGAAGAGATTTTAGAGCTGGCCAGCGTCGGCGCAAAGGTCATGCAGACGCGCTCTGTTGGCCTGGCCATGCGGCAAAATGTGACAATTCAAGTGCTGTCTTCCTTCACTGAAGAAGGCGCAGCAGTAGCGGATGATCTGCCCGGCACCATGATTGTCAGCGAAGAAGAAATGGAGAAATTGGGCGTGGAACAGCAATTAATCACCGGCATCGCCGCCGACAAGAATGAAGCCAAAGTAACGCTAACCCGCGTGCCGGATACGCCGGGTTCAGTCGCCGCCATCTTCGCGCCGCTGGCCGATGCTGCTATTAATGTCGATATGATAATCCAGAATGTGGGGCGTGATAAGGGCGAGACGGACGTGACCTTCACCGTGCCGATGGCAGACCTTACCAAAGCGCTGGACCTGCTGGAAAAGGCGCAGGACAAAGTGGGCTATAAGCGTTTGCTGCACGATACGCGGGTGGCAAAAATCTCTGCCGTTGGCGTGGGCATGCGCAGCAATGCCGGTATCGCCAGCGCCATGTTCGCCGCCATGGCCGATCGCGGCATCAATATTCAGGCCATCACCACATCAGAAATTAAAGTCAGCGTGCTAATCCATGAAGATGAAACCGAATTGGCCGTGCGGATATTGCACACCGCTTACGGATTGGATGGGGAAGATTGAGGGAAGTGTAACGCGCCCAATAACCCAATACCGTCATTGCGAGCGTAGCGAAGCAATCCAGAGCAGCTGCTAACCTTATTCAGATTTATAATCGCTCTGGATTGCCGCGTCGCCCGCGGCTTCTCACAATGACGATGACAGGCATATTATTCTTGCCCTTTTCAATAGAGTGCGGCTAGTCATCACATCATGAACAATACAAAAATCCTTATGCAACGCGGTGCCGACTTTTTGGGTAGCGAGGTTGCGATTATGTGCGGCGCGATGAGCTGGATTTCTGACCGGCATCTGGTTAGCGCGATCAGTAATGCCGGCGGCTTTGGCGTTATTGCGTGCGGCGCGATGACGGTTGACCTGCTGGACAATGAGATTGCCGAGACGAAAAAGCGCACCGATAAACCCTTTGGCGTGAACCTTATCACCATGCACCCCGATTTGATGGATTTAATCGCGGTTTGCGGACGTCATCAGGTCACGCATATTGTGCTGGCGGGCGGATTGCCGCCCAAGGGCAGCATTGAGGCGATAAGAGCCACCGGCGCGAAGCTGATTTGTTTTGCCCCTGCCATGGCGCTGGCCAAAAAGTTCATCCGCTCTGGTGTTGATGCATTGGTGATAGAGGGCATGGAGGCAGGCGGCCATATTGGGCCGGTCAGCACCAATGTTCTGGCGCAGGAAATTCTGCCTGATATTGCCGCGCAAATCCCCGTTTTTGTGGCCGGCGGTATTGGCCGCGGTGAGGCGATTGCCAGCTATTTGGAAATGGGCGCAGCGGGCGTGCAATTGGGTACGCGCTTTGTTTGCGCGCATGAATGTATCGCGCATGAGAATTTCAAAAAAGCGTTCCTGAAAGGCAATGCGCGCGATGCAATATCCAGCGTTCAAATCGACCCGCGCCTGCCAGTCATTCCTGTGCGCGCACTAAAAAACAAAGGTACGGAAGAGTTCACAGCCAAACAGCGCGAGGTTGCCAATCTGCTAGACAGCGGCGCAGTTGATATGGGCGAGGCACAGTTGCAGATAGAGCATTTCTGGGCCGGAGCGCTCAAACGCGCGGTCATTGATGGCGATGTGGAAAATGGCTCCATCATGGCGGGGCAATCCGTTGGCATGGTGAAATCAGAGCAGAGCGTTGCCGAGATTATAGCCGAATTAATGGAACAGGCAGAAAGCGCTTTGACGCGCAGTGTTGCCGCCTAATATACCTATCTGATCGCTTGCACTCTGTGTCTTTGCGCCTATTCTTAGCCGCAACAGGAGAATGACATATGTGCGATGAGAAAGACCTTGCAGCATTTGATAGCGCGGCATTAACCCGCCGCAGCTTTGGCCTATTGGGCAGCGCGGCCGCACTTACCGCCTGTACCGGTATGAGCCAGAGCGAGGCCAAGGCAAGCGGCCTGACCGAGCAAAATGTCACCATTCCCATGCAAGAAGGCAGCAATGATGCGTTTTTTGTGCATCCCGGAGCAGGCAAACACCCTGCTGTCATTTTATGGCCCGATATTGCATCGCTGCGAGAAGCAAAAAAAATGATGGCGCGGCGGCTGGCAGATAATGGCTATGCCGTATTGGTGGTCAACCCTTATTACCGCGATACCAAAGCGCCGCAATTTGCCGATTTCTCTGCATTTCGTGCTGATGGCGGCTTTGACAAAGTTGGTCCATGGCGCAAAAAGCTAACGCCTCAGGCTATTCAATCAGATGCTAAATCACTGGTTAAATGGCTAGATGGGCAGGATGCGGTTGATACAGCGCGCGGCATTGGCAATCAGGGCTATTGCATGGGCGGGCCATTCACCGTGTGGAGCGCTGCCGGAGTGCCAGAGCGCATCAAAGCGGCGGCCAGCTTTCATGGCGGCGGTCTGGTGCGCGGGGATGATCCGCAAAGCCCGCACAATTTGCTAAACAATACGCAGGCCGGTTTCCTGTTCGCCATTGCGCAAAATGACGATGAGCGCCAACCAGAGGCCAAAACCGCGCTAACTGCCGCAGCCAAAGCAGCAGGGCGCGATGCGATTGTTGATGTTTATGCGGCCAATCATGGTTGGACAGTGCCGGACTCCCCTGTTTATGCAAAAGAGGAAGCAGAGCGCGCATGGAGCGCATTGCTGGCGCTTTATAAAGCCAATTTATAGACGGTTATGGCCGCGCTGACTGCCTTGCAAATATAATATTGCTTTGCCATATCTGTATCGGGAGTGAGTTATGACAGACAATGCAGCAACGCCTGTGCCAAATGATGTTTTGGTTACGGAAAATATCGGCGGTCAAGACGCACCAAATGAGCCGGAATTTGGCCGTATCGGTATGCCCGTTACAGGCAGTTATAATCTCGGCCTGACGCCGCTGCACGCGCCCTATAAAATGGTGCTGCGCATCAGTAACGGCATTACATTTTTGCCTGTGCTGACGGGTTTAATTGTTCTTGATGTGGTGTTTGCCTCTCAAGACATATTCCCATTTGGCGGCCTGACGGCGATTGGCTGTCTATTTTGGCTGGCCATTGTCATCATTTTGCCAGCCCGGATATATCGCCGCTGGGGCTATGCGATGGAGGCAGACCGGCTGCGTGTATTGCGCGGGTTTTTGTTCCGCACAGACACAGTTGTGCCGTTCAACCGTATCCAGCATATTGACGTTAGCCAAGGGCCGATTGAGCGGCTGAACAATGTGTCGCGGCTGATAGTGCATACCGCCGGAACGCATAACAGTGTGGTTGTCTTGCCGGGGCTAGAACCGGGCGAAGCGGATTCCATGCGCGAGGAAATCCGCAGCCATATCCGTGAGGAAATGATCTAGTGACGGAAAATCCCGCCGCAGACATGCCGACGGCTATGGCAGATGCTGCCAGCGATAAGCTTGATAGCCATTTGGCGCATGATAATGTGCACCGCCTGCATCCGCTCAGCCTTGTTCTGCGGGTCATCAGCTTTTTGCCGCAATTTCTTTTTGGTACCATTGCCGCAACGATATCTATTGATTCCGCGACGGGCCGGCTTTTTGTCGGGTTCGGCTTATTGGCGGGCGTTATAATATTTGCATCCATTGCATGGCTGCGTTGGCGCAAATTCACTTATGAAATTGGCGTCAATGAGGTGCATATAAAAAGCGGCATCATCGCCCGCAACAACCGCTCCATCCCCTATGAGCGTATTCAGGATGTGAATATTGAGCAGAAATTGCTGGCGCGGATATTTGGATTGGCGACGCTAAAGCTGGAAACCGGCAGCGCGGGCAATGGTGATGATGGCGAGCTAAATGCGGTCAAGCTAGAGCGTGCAGAAGAGCTGCGCGACATGATACGCGCCCGCAAGCGCGGCGCTGCTATAAGCGGCCATCCTGTAGCGAGCGAAGATGTGGAAGATGCGCAGTTATATAGCGCTGATGCTCATGCTCTGGACGACGACCCCATCTTCACCATGGAGCCAAAACGGCTTATTATCTTAGGTATTTTCAGCTTCTCGCTTGCGATTTTTGCCTTTCTGGCCGCGATTTTTCAAAATCTCAATTTTCTTATTCCAGATAGTTGGTTCAACCTTTCCGATTTTTTGGATCAGATTATTGGCAAAGAAGGCGAAGAAGCGGAAACATTACGCCGCAATTTTGACGGTACAGAAAACCGCATCATGCGCCTTGGCGTGACCACCCAAATATTTACGGCTCTTGCTGGATTGGCTGCTATTTTAAGTATCGGTGCAGTCACTGGCATTATCAGCGTCTTTGTGCGCGAATATGGCTTCCGTTTAGACCGCACAGACAACGGCTTTCGCCGCCGCCGCGGCCTGCTCACGCTCACCGATGTGGCCATGCCGCTGCACCGTGTGCAAACGGCGCTGCTGGTAACGGGGCCGATCCGCAAGCGTTTTGGCTGGCATGCTCTGAAATTTCAGTCGCTTGCAAGTGATGGGCAAAATGAAAGTGATCATGTTGTTGCCCCCCTTGCCCGCATCGAAGAAGCCGCAGAGATAGCCGCAGAGCCGGGCATTGATATCAATATGCCAGTTGCACAGATGCGCCGCGTTTCCATCGCCATGTGGTTGGTGCCATTGGCATTTTTTGCGATCATTATAGCATTTTCTGCCAGCAATGCCGTCTTCTGGTCAGGCATTGGGTCGCTTGCTGCAATTGGCCTTTTGCTGGTGCCTTTTGCGTTGCATTTATGGCTGCGCTGGCGGCATCACTATTATATTCTGACTGATCAATTTCTTTATATCCGCTCTGGCTATTGGTCGCAAAAGCTTACAGCATTGCCTTTGCGCAAAATCCAAACGGTTGATCTTACAGAAAACTTTATTCAGCGCCCACTGGGTCAGGCCGATCTGGTATTTGGTATAGCTGGCGGCTCTGGCATCGTGCCGCTTACGCTGCACGCTATTGACCGGCAAACCGCTTACCAAATGCGCAGCGATATGCTGGATCAAATGCGCGCAGCGACTATGAACAAAGCAGCGATATAGACGCCCCCGCTAGGGTCCTGACCCTATATTATTTCAGCGCAGGCACATCCTGACTTAATAAGCTGCTGCCATCTGATTTTACCAGTGTGAGCTTCACATTGCGCTTTGCCCAATCAATATCAATCTGGCCAAAATTTTCATCGGCAAAAAACCCGCCAACTCGGTCTGCATCCGGTTCACGTGCGCCATTATCACCGCTACCAAAGCTGAAATTCAATGAACTGGCGGTCAATTCCCATAATGGTTTAGACATTCCAGCAAGCTGCGTCTTATACAGGCCGCCCGAGTGGCGATCACCAGAGAATAATATTGCATTATCAATGCTTTTGTTCGCCAGCATTTTATAAAGCCGCTGATGCTCTAATGGGAAATTGGACCAGCTTTCATAATCATGCGCCTTTGTAATCACCTGAATTGATGAAAAAATAAGCCGCAAATCTGCTGGCTTCTCTAGTTCCTGCTCTAGCCATGTCCATTGGGCTGCGCCCAATATAGTCGCATCTGGTTCAACATTTTCACCATAATTGCCCAAAGGCCGCCGCTCCGCACTATAGGGCAGACGGGTCATGTCAGAACGGAAAAAGCGGGTATCGAGCGTTATGATCTGCACCCGCTGTCCGGCTGGGCCAACCATGCGGCTTTCATAAACGCCCGGACGCGATTTCACTGCATCAGGCACATTCCAAAATGTTTCATAAATGGTTTCGGCATATTCCTTAAAGGCAAAGCTGGCACCGGCATCATTGGCACCATAATCATGGTCATCCCAGCTCGTCATCATCGGCGTTTGCGCGCGGAAAGATTGAAATTCCGGCGCAGAAGCCAGCTTGGCATAAGAAGAACGCAGGCTGGGCAGATCAGCAGACCATGTCGCGCCGGTATCGCCATAAACATTATCGCCAATCAACAAAAACAGATCAGGGTTTCTGGCGCCAATGGTGTTCCAGAATGATTGCGGCCGGTTTTCCTGAATGCATGATCCAAAGGCAATGCGCGTTAAGGGACGATTTTCATCCAACTGGGCCATGGGTCCGGCCTTTGGCAGGGATTGATTTAGCCCGGCATAATAGCCGCGCAATGCGCTGGCAGCATCTGCGCTGATTTGCGGGCTTGGCGGCGCATTAACAATGGTTTTATCACCATCATTAATATTAACGGCGCACCCCGAAAGCGCGATAGAAACCGCCAGAGCAATGAAAGATAATCCCGGTTTTTCAGCCATAAAATCTGCCCTTTATATGATTACATCGCATCACTTACATCGCATCACATAGCCGCAATGTGTGACAGCTTTGCGATATATACGCAAATCAGCAAAATATTTGAAATTTCAAATATTATTTACCTATCAACCATCATGCAAAAAGCCAATTGCCCAATAGCCGATTAAACGGGAAGGTGAATATCCCCGCGACCAGCAAGCCGCCGATAATCATGCCGCGTGCATGGCGGCGATGGGATATTATGTTGCGGCCGCGGGCTGTGAAAAACAGAAGAGGCACTTGAATCAACATCAAAACGGAAAGGATGTATAGGGGTGTGAAGCCGCTCTTACCCTCAAAACCGATACGAAAACTCACAATTGCAGTAATAAGCATAGAGGCTGACCACACCCACCCAAGCCGGCGATGCCATTTGTCCCCGCGCCGCCGCAGCATCATCACCGGCGTGATAACAAGCGCTATGATGATAGTCCCAAGGTGCAGCCATAATTGCCATGGCAACAAGGCCCATTGCGCATATCCTTTTACAATAGCAGCTATAACAGCAAAAAGCAGCACGATGGAGCAATAGCCCAAGGCCTTCTCCATAATATCTGGCGTTATTGAGGCTGGCCACCGACCTGACTTACGCCCCATATTAGCCCCGCGCGATTGATCGTCTATGATTGTTTCACTGGCCATGCCCATGCTTCCCCGTTATCATTTGTATTAATTGATATTATTGCAGGAGTGTTATGAAATGCGCAAGCGGTTTAAACCGGTAATAAAGACTGGCTCTTCTGGTACAAAAAGCGCGTTACCTGCGCTTAATATCGGCATTGCCGCTGCTTTGTTATTTACCCTGTCCGTCCCGGCAATTGCTGCGCCCGCTGATGATCTAAACACATTGATAGACGATTATTGGGCCTATGTTCTGGAGCAAAACCCCACATTAGCCTCTTCACTGGATATTGCCGATGCCAATGGCAAGGTCGCCAGCTATACATTGGCTGCGCAGGATGCTCAGGCCAAGCAAGCGGCGACTTTTTTGAAACGGCTAAAGGCCATAGACGTGGCTGCCCTTAGTGCGGATGAAAAAGTGAATTACGGCATATTGCGCCGCACATTGTCCCAAACAGTTGAAGGCAATAGCTTTGGTCAGCGCGTCATTAATTTTACCAATCGCGGCGGATGGCACCAGAATTTTGCCGGACTCGCCAATAATCTGCCCTTCCGCAATGCAGCCGATTATCAAAGCTATAATGATCGGCTGAAGCAATATGCAAAGGTTAATGATGAAGCCATTGCGGTTGCGGATCAGGCGATTAAAGGCGGCTATACCCTGCCCTGTGTGGCGATTGAAAATTACGAAGATTCTATCTCTGGCCTAATTGTTGATGACGTTAAAACTTCACGTTTTTATAGCCCCTATAGCCGCAAAAAACCCGCCACTATGGATGCGCAAACTTTTGCCGATATGGCCATACAGGCAGAAAATACCATCAACACGGTCATCCGCCCTGCGCTGCAAAAACATTATGACTGGTATGTGGGCAGCTATAAACCGGCATGCGCAAAAGCTCCTGGCATTTCAGCGCAGCCAGGCGGTGATGATTATTATGCTTTTCGTATAAAATTAATGACCACAACAGACCTTAGCGCTGATGAGGTTCATAATATCGGCCTGAGTGAAGTGGCCCGCATTCGCGCGGAAATGGAAACAGTCGCTGCTAAGGCCGGCTTTGATACACGCGAAGCCTTTATCGAAGAGCTGCGCACCAACCCGAAATATTATGCCAAAACACCCGAAGAGCTTTTGGAAAAAGTGGCGCGGGTTACGAAGATTATTGATGGGCAAATGCCATCACTTTTTGGCCGCCTGCCCCGGCTGCCCTATGGCATAAAGGAAATCCCTGCAGAAATAGCAGAGGGCACAACCACTGCTTATTATAACCCGGGTTCACCGGAAATCGGCATTGCTGGTAATTATTATGTTAATACTTCAAAGCTGGACCAGCGCCCATTTTGGGAAATTCCAGCCCTTAGCGTGCATGAGGGCGTCCCGGGCCATCACCACCAAATTGCCTTGCAGCAGGAATTGGAAATACCGCAATTTCGCAAATATGGCGCCTATTTCACCGCTTTTGTTGAAGGTTGGGGCCTGTATTCAGAGCGTTTGGGTATAGAAATGGGTTTATATGACACCCCTGCCAAAAATATGGGCCGTCTATCCTATGAAATGTGGCGCGCATGCCGCTTGGTCGTCGATACCGGCATCCATTCCAAAGGCTGGAGCAAGCAAAAAGCAGTCGATTATATGCTCGACAATACAGCTTTGACCAAGGCCAATATCGAGGCGGAAGTAAACCGCTATATTAGCTGGCCCGGGCAAGCATTGGCTTATAAATTGGGTGAGCTTAAAATCCGCGAATTGCGCAGCTTTGCGGAAAAAGAATTGGGCGGCAATTTCGACTTAAAGGCATTTCACGACACTGTGCTGGAACAGGGTTCTGTTCCTCTGGATGTGCTGGATGCGCATGTCAGGAACTGGGTCACAGCACAAAAAACATAATCAAAGAGACATTTGAGCATGTTGCAAATGCGGCTTGTTACGTCAGGCAATATACCCCGAGCCTAGCCAATAAAAAGCGCATGCGGCAAATTGCTCCATGCGCTTTTTATAAAATTATTTATCGCTCATAATGGCAATTTATTGCGGAGGAGGCGGCAAATCCCTTGCTTCCTCTCCTGCAAATATGTCCTCTTCACCGCGCGCTGCGCGTTCTTCGGCTTCACGCGCCAGACGCGCATTTTCTGATGCCCGCTCTAACTCCGCTGCCTGAATAAGTGCGGCCTCTTCATCAATTTTTGCAAGACGCTTTTGGCGCTCTTCCTCAATCAGCTTGCTGGCCTGTGTGCCAGGACTGTTTTTTTTCTCGGCAAATGCATTGTCAATCAGCCGTGTCGTGCAACCCAAAGCGCCAGCAGGGCCAACGGGCGAGCAACTGCCAATGCCGGATGCGCCAACATCTTTAAAACCCTCAACTCGCTCTGTCCAAGCCTGGTTTTCCGGTTTATTCGGGTCATTACGGCGATTTTTGGGAATGCGATAAGGGTCTTCCTCAACCGCGCAAACGACGATCACAGTATCGGATTCTTCGCTTTTGTCGCACTCTTCTCCCGGACGGATATTTTTGGTGATGACCTTTTCACCCGTTGGTGATGTTTGTAATGCGAAAGCAGGGCTTGATGATAAAGCAAAGGCGCAAAGACCTGCAAAAGCTATGCCGCGCATTGAAACCATATTCATCATCCTTTTATACCACTACATATATATATCATATTAGAAGGATATGTGTGAATGTTATCTGAAGCTCTGCACATAGCGCACCGCCAAAAACGTAAAAGCAAATGCCCTAAATACGCTTAGAGATAGCGATTGCCGCTTTACAGCCCAGCCGGATGATACCGCTCATCAACGGATAGGCCGGCGCACTTTCCGCACCTTGCTCTAAAGCCTCCGCCTTATGCTCCAGCTCCTCCGCCTGAAACTGGCGAATGGCATCAGACAGTTCAGGATCATCATCACCCAGAGCGTCAAGCTGTTCCTGATAATGTTTGTCAATTTCTGTCTCAACCGCAACTGTACACGCCATTGCGGCCTCTGGGCCGATAAAGGCAGTCGCTGCGCCCAGACCAAAGCCAGCAACATCCCAAAAAGGTTGCAGAGCAGTAGGGCGCACACCGCGCTTGGCGATCAGATCATCAAAAAAGGCCCGGTGTTTTTCTTCCTGCTCCGCCATCGCAGCTATAGTATTTGATGAAGGATGGCGATCACCCAAAATGGCCAATTGCCCCTGATAAATACGGGTGGCCCCAAATTCACCGGCCTGATCGACGCGGATCATAGCCTCAACATCTTCTTTTGCGGGTCCATTGCTTTGGGGCATTAGCGCTTTCCTTTTGCTTTCATCATCATAAGCAAAATGGTTATAGTGCCGCCCACAGACAAGAGGAAATTAAAGCCCGCCAGCGAAATGCCAAACAGATCCCATGG
>CAZAHS010000057.1:0-11193 GCA_964484855.1 uncultured Sphingomonadaceae bacterium
TAAAGCGTATGCAAAACACCGTCTATTGTTGAGAAGTCATCCACTTAACCGCCCCTTTTTTTCATAACATTATCTGCAAATATGCAGCATTTTATAATTCAGCGTAATTTGTCTATAATCTGCGCAGGCGAATTGCGCCATGCAGGTTGATTGACTATAGACAATAGCATTGACCCCGCCATCTCGCGTGCAATCATGCTGCGCCTGTAAAAATATCAGAGAACATTATGACCCGTCGCCGCCAAATTTATGAAGGTAAAGCCAAGATCCTTTATGAAGGACCGGAGCCAGGCACAATTATACAATATTTCAAAGATGATGCGACTGCCTTTAACGCAGAGAAAAAGGGCACGATTAATGGCAAAGGCGTCATCAATAATCGTATCAGTGAATATGTTTTTACGCGGCTTAGCCATATTGGCATCCCCACCCATTTCGTTCGCCGCCTGAATATGCGGGAGCAATTGGTTCGGCAGGTTGAAATTGTTCCGATTGAAGTGATCGTGCGCAATGTTGCTGCTGGTTCCATCTGCAAAAGATTGGGGCTGGAAGAGGGGCAACCCCTGCCCCATACGCTAATCGAATATTGCTATAAAGACGACAGTTTGGGCGACCCCCTTATTGCAGAGGAGCATATTGCCTGTTTCGGCTGGGCCACTCAGGATGAAATGCAGGATATTTCATCTATGGCCATTCGCATTAATGATTTCATGTGCGGCCTATTCTCTGCAATCGGCATTCGACTGGTGGATTTCAAACTGGAATTTGGCCGGCTTTTTGATGGTGATTTTTCGCGTATCATTTTGGCCGATGAAATTAGCCCAGATGGTTGCCGGTTATGGGATATGGAAACCAATGAAAAGCTGGACAAAGACCGCTTCCGCCGTGATCTGGGCGGGGAAGTAGAGGCTTATCAAGAGGTCGCCCGGCGTTTGGGGCTGGTTCAGGATCAAAGCTCTAATGAAGTGCTGGATTTGGACAGTCACCGCAAAAAGCGTGACCCTAAATGATTGTTACGGCTTCATTTTTGTAACACTTTATCGGTTTTTAGCGAAAAAGATTTTATGACATTTAACAAACAATGGTGGCCCCAGCACATTTCACTCAAAGCTGCGGCCATTATCGTCTCGCTTTTTCCATCTGCAATTTACGCGCAAGACCAGCAAGATACTGCGCCGACCCTATCAGCCCCTCAAACATACCCGATTAATGCTGAAAGCGCGGATGCTTGGGGTTTCAACAATAGCGACCTAGCCCCTGACAACCGCACATTATTCGGTATCCTGCCAAATGGCATGCGCTATGCCATTCGCCGTAATGAAACGCCGAAAGAAACCGTTGCCATGCGGCTCGTTTTTTCTGTCGGTTCGCTTGCTGAGACAGATGAGCAGCGCGGTATAGCCCATTTTCTGGAGCATATGGCCTTTAACGGCTCAACCAATGTTCCTGAAGGGGAAATGATAAAAATATTGGAGCGTTCCGGTCTTGCTTTTGGCGCCGACACAAATGCTTACACGAATTTTGAGACGACCGGATATACTCTGGACCTTCCCAATAATAAGCAAAGTTTGATTAATACGGCTTTCTTTCTGCTGCGCGAAACAGCAAGCGAGATTACACTTGCCCCCGATGCCGTTGAGCGGGAACGCGGCGTTGTTCTATCGGAAATGCGGACACGCGATAATTTCGGTCTGGAAAACTTTGTTAAACAGACCCGTTTCCTGCTTCCAGATGCGATAATCGCAGACCGCCTGCCAATTGGTACAAAACAGGTTTTGGAAAAAATAACATCTCAGGATTTGCGCGTATTTTATGAAAAATACTACACTCCTGACCGCGCCACATTTGTCATTGTGGGGGATGTTGATGTTGCTGCAATAGAAAAACAGATAAAAGCAACCTTCGGCAATTGGCCATCATCTGCGCCTGATGGTGCTGGACCTTCTGGCCAAAGCCCCGATAATGCGCAGGATATTGGAAGCGTTGAATTTGAACGCACAGGCGAGAATGATCTGTTTCTCAATCCTGCGATCGGTGAAAGTGCATCATTTATCGCTTTTCGCCCTTATGAGGAAAAACCGGATAGCTATGCCAACCGCAAAGAGGGATTTTTGCGCAATATAGGCTATCGGATAATAAACCGGCGGATTGGCCGATTGCTGCGAGCAGGTGATGCGCCGTTTCTGGGCATTAATATCGGCAGCGATGATGTCTTTGAACTGGCACGCCAGACCAGTTTCATTGTCTCTGCGCGCGATGGTGAATTGGCAAATGCCATTCCCGCGGCAAATAATGTTATTCGTGAAGCTTTAGAATTTGGGTTTACTCAGGCCGAATTGAACGAACAAATTGCCAATTATCGCACCGGTTTTACCAATGCAGTAAAATCTGCAGAGACCAGAACAAATGGGCGGCTGGCCTCTTTAATTATATCCTCTGCGCTGAACGATAATATTATGACATCTCCGCAAGACAGGCTGGCGAGATTTGAGTCGATCGCCGCCATAATTTCTCCGCAAAATATATTAGAGGCTATCAGAAATGATCTGGCTGATCTTTCTGACCCCTTATTATATGTTACCGCCAAACAGGAACCGGCTGGCGGGTTAGACGCCATTCGCAAAAGCTATATAGCCTCGCTGCAAACCGCGCTTTCAAAGCCCGAAACAGTCGCCGCCATAGATTTTGCATATGATGATTTTGGCGATGCCGGAGACGTCGTAAAAGATACGCGCATTGATGATCTTGATATTCGGACCGTTACATTCGCCAATAATGTGCGGCTTAACATTAAAAAGACCGATTTTGAAGACGATAGAGTACGCATATCATTGCGCGTGAATGGTGGGTCTATTTTAAATACCCGTGAAGAACCCAATTTGACCACTTTAATGGAAATTTTTTCAAGCGGCGGTTTAGGCAAGCACTCGGTCGATGAATTGTTGACTATATTGGCTGGGC
This sequence comes from uncultured Sphingomonadaceae bacterium, assembly GCA_964484855.1. GTDB lineage: Bacteria > Pseudomonadota > Alphaproteobacteria > Sphingomonadales > Sphingomonadaceae > Alterisphingorhabdus. The sequence continues at coordinate 2,962 of CAZAHS010000057.1, forward strand.
GGTCGGTATCTATCGCATTTGGTGCGGGCACTGATTATTTTGGCAGCTATTTAGCAACAACGCCTCAGGATAGCCTGTTACAGTTTCAATTGCTCGCAGCTTATTTGGTGGATCCCGGCTATCGTCAGGAAGCATTAGACCGCTATCGGCAAGGCTTTGACAATTATTATGCGCGGTTAAAAGCGACACCTGGAGCAGCTTTATCGAGCGAAATTGGTGCTATATTATCAGATAATGATCCGCGCTTTTCCCTGAGTGAAAAAGAGGAATTGGAAGCATTGGAATTTGCCGACCTTGCTGCGGCTATTCAGGATAATCTTTCTAATGGCAGCATAGAAATTGGCGTTGTGGGGGCTGTTGATGAAGATAATATCATCCGCCAAGTTGCAAGTACATTCGGCGCATTGGCTGAACGTGAGGCTAGCCCGCGTGACTTTACGTCTTTAGCCAAACGCGATTTCACCAGCAAACGTGGCCGCGTCAGGATTTATCATGAAGGCGAGGAAGAACAGGCCATTTTGCGCTTTTACTGGCCGACCACTGATGATGGAGATTATGAGGAAGCCATTGCGCTGCGCCTGTTGTCGCAGGTCATTCAACTGCGCCTAACCGATATTATTCGCGAAGAATTGGGCGCAAGCTACTCGCCATCTGCGGGCAGTTTCACCTCCTCCATCTATCCAGATTATGGATATTTCTCCATCGGCAGCAATGTTGACTATGCCGAACGCGCCAAGGTTTCACGTGCCATTACTGACATTGTGAGAGGCTTTGCCAGCAATCCCGTCACTAAGGATGAACTGCTCAGAGCGCGCAAGCCTATATTGGAGCGGATAAGATTGCGCCAAACCAATAATGGCAGTTGGCTATCCATTGTGGATGAAGCACAGAGCGATAAACGCGCTCTAAAGCGCTACCGCGAAGCAGAGTCTGTATTAAAAAGCACCAGCGCCGATAATATCATGATAATGGCCGAGCGCTATTTGCAATCAGAGCCATTAATCATCGAAACGCTGCATTCGCGTTATGATGTTTCTGCTGAATAATCGATTGATATAAAAAGAAATTTTAGCCCCGCGCACGATAAGCCGCGATGATGCCGAATAAAAATGACATGAAAAGGGCCAGACTGATTTGCCCATCAGGGTCCCGCCATCCCATTAGCTGATCGCCAAATGTGAATAACCCTATGAATAATATAACTGCCAAACCTGCCATAATATGCTTTCTGCCTGAATAGCGTCATCTCTCGACTATAGTTTATATTATTTATTCTAAGAGGGTTAAAATATCGCTAAGCCAGTGGAAACACGGCCATGGATGCTTGCCGAAAAGAGCCATGTTGGTTAGCGCAAAACAGTAATTTTTCTATATAAAGGCGGCATGATGAAGGTCAGGATTTATATTAGCCTCAAACATGGTGTGCTCGACCCACAGGGCAAGGCCACCCATAATGCGCTTGCCAATATGGGCTTTGAAGGCGTCAATGATGTGCGCTGCGGGCGGGTCATTGATCTGGACGTCGCTCAAGGCCTTTCAGATGACGATATTGGAAAAATGTGTGAGCAATTGCTCGCCAATACGGTGATTGAAGATTACGCCATTGTTAGGCTGGAAGATAGCTAATGCGCTGCGCTGTTATCCGCTTTCCCGGCTCTAATTGTGATCGTGATATGGCCGTTGCTCTTAAGCATGTAACAGGCAATAGCCCTGATATTATCTGGCATAATGAAACAACGATCCCTGAAAATACTGATTTTATCGCATTGCCTGGTGGTTTTTCTTATGGCGATTATCTGCGCTGCGGGGCCATGGCCGCGCGCTCGGCAATCATGCCTGACCTTAAAAAAGCTGCAGATAAAGGCGTCCCCATATTGGGCGTGTGCAATGGTTTTCAGGTGCTAACAGAGGCAAGATTATTGCCCGGCGCTTTAATGCGCAATGCAGGGTTGGACTTTGTTTGCCGAGATGTGACTTTGCGCACCGATCCAAAGGCTAGCCCTTTGCTTTCCGCTTTGGGCGAAGATAAGGATTTTGTCGTTCCAGTGGCGCATCATGACGGCAATTTTTTTGCTGATGCGCAGACATTAGACATGTTGGAAAAAGAACAGCGCATTGCCTTTCGCTATCTGGATAATCCCAATGGCTCTGTCCGTGATATTGCCGGAGTTATCAGCGAGAACCGGCGTATTATTGGCATGATGCCGCATCCAGAGCGCGCCGTTGACCCGCTATGCGGCGGAACGGACGGTTTCTCTATATTGGACTCTCTGTTAAACAGCCTGAATATGGCCGCATAATATCAATATGTTATGCAGATAATTGCTGCGATGAGGAAAACAGAGCCTTTGCATCGTCTGCCGGCATAGGCCGCCCATAATAATAGCCCTGAATTTTCTTCGCGCCGAGGTTGAGAATTTTTCTTGCCTCCTCCTCATTTTCCACGCCTTCCGCCGTTGTGGACATGCCCAGACTGTCCGCCATAGCAACAACTGCGCGCACAATGGCCAGACTTTCAGGCACATCTTTTGCTGCGCCTTGCACAAAACTGCGGTCAATTTTGATGTTGGTGAAGCGCGTTTTACGCAGATAGCCGAGTGAGGAATATCCTGTGCCAAAATCATCAAGTGATAAGCCAACGCCCAAAGCCAAAATTTGGTCTAGCACGCCAACCACCATAGTGCCTTCATTGACAAAGATGCTTTCCGTAACCTCAATATCTAGGCGTTCTGGCGGCAGACCAGTTTCATTCAATATGCGCACCAAATTGGGTATAAAGCTTGATTCGCATAATTGTTCAGCAGATACATTGACTGAAATACGGGTACTGCCTGGCCAGTTTTTTGCTTCTCGGCAAGCCGTTTCCAATACCCAGCGGCCAATAGAAACAATAAGGCGCGTTTCTTCGGCCAATGGTATAAATTTCACTGGTGACACAAATCCAAGTTGCGGATTATGCCAGCGCAATAAGGCTTCAAAACCAGCAATATTTTCTGAGGCCGCGCGCACAATAGGCTGAAAGTTCAGCGTAAACTCATTATTATCCAATGCGTTACGCAGCTCAATTTCCATAACGCGCCGCCCTTCTGCGCGGGCATGCAACGCTGGCTCATAGGCGTTAAAGCTATTTCCGCCCTTATCTTTGGACTGATAAAGCGCAAGATCAGCATTGCGAATAAGCATCTCAACCGTTTTGCCATCGCGCGGTGCCAAAGCAGACCCAACACTTGCGCCAATGAAAACAGTATGATGGTCAATTTCATAAGGCCGAGAGAGCGCATCAATTATTTTTTTCGATAAAGTCTCAATATATAAGGAATCCGGAGCATCCTTAATGAGTACAGCAAATTCATCGCCGCCCAGTCGTCCGCATAATTCATTTTGTGTCATGCAGTTTTGCAAACGTTTCGACACATCGGCAAGCAAACGGTCACCAACAAGATGGCCCAGCGTATCATTCACCTGTTTGAAACGATCCAGATCAATCATCAAAAATGCACAGCGGCGGTTCCATTGTCCAGAATCCTGCATTGCCTTGCCAAGCGCTTCGGTTAACTGCAAGCGGTTCGGCAATCCAGTAAGGGTATCGAAACGGGCCATATGCGAAATTTTATCAGCCGATTCGCGCTGCTCTGTAACGTCTGAGCCAACACCGCGAAAGCCCATAAATATGCCGCTCTCATCCAGTTTTGGTGAAGCAGACAATTCCCACCAGCGAATTTCAGAACCTATCTGAACGCGCACCATAAGGTTGCTAAAGCTCTCACGGCGCTTCAATTTTTCGGCCAAATCATGGAGGCTGGACGAGAAATTGCCACTGTCCCAACTAGGGCCTGCAATAAGTTTTATAAGTGATTCGCCTTCAATTTCATTAGGTTGGCAATTCAGCGCAAAAGCAAAGCGCGGGCTAACATGAATAACCCGGCGTGACGCATCGATCTGCCAAAGCCAATCAGCGCCGCTCTCTTCAAACTCGCGCAGCAAGAGACTGACAACTTCCGATTTTTCAGTCAGACCGACTTCGGACATTTTAAAGCGTAAATAATCATATCCAAGCTGAATTGATGCGTAGACAAAAAGCGCAAGCAACATAGCCGATACGAAGATCATATTATGTTGATCGAGATATACAAAATTCAGCGTAATTGCGCCGCAAAGAACCAAGATAAAGGCAACTCCGCTTTGCGGTAGGCCGGAATGAAATATCGCTGCGCTTGACAGCAATCCAGCCATTACAAACCAGAATATAAGATCGATATCAGCGCCTGTTTGCATTTGGAAATAAAATATAGGCGCAGCCCAGAATAGGGCCAGCAACATGCTAACCCATGTTGCGCGGCGCAATGACTTACGGTCTATTATTCTTGCAGTTTCAGGGCTTGGCTTAACGGCGACATAATTTAGCGCAATTGAACAGCCGATGACCGAAGTTGCCCATCCGCTCAAAATATAGCCAGGAATTGCTGCCCAATAATGGTAAATAACAACCAATACGGCTGTTAAATTAACAAGCGTTCTGACAAGGCTCTGGCTTGTAAAGCGATTAAGCTGAATTGATCGCACACGGAGCCAATCACCATCTTTCGGTGTTGTAAAACCCAATAAAGCTAATAGCGGAAGCTTTACGGGCATGAGCGCAGAGTTATTATCTTTTGACACGTTATATCCGATATACAGATACCGTTAGCAAATAGTAACCGTCACAGTGAAATCTGACATATCCTGACATTAAATGCCCACAATGATTATTAGTGATCGTTACGCAAGCGGTGGCGCTTTTTCCCAATTTTGCCCATCAAATGGCCGAATAGTTGGTTTTAACGCCGCCGCATCATCTAGGCAGCGGTAATTAACGCTCCATGCATGGGGGTGGGAACGCGGCTGGTAAAAACTTTTCACACCGCAAATCTTGCAAAACAAATGATCCGCCTGTCCACTTCCAAATGTGTAGGATGTGAGAGCCTCTTGCCCTGCCAAAAGCGTAAAATCACCATGCGGGATGAACAGGTGCAGATATGCACTGGCCGCGCAGATAGAGCAATTACAGTCCACCATTTCGGGCGACGCAGTTTCAATATTGAACGCAAAGCGCACTGCCTTGCAATGGCATGACCCTGTTAGCTTCATTCCACAGTGACACTTTTCGCCAAATTGCGCGGCTGGTCAACATCTGTGCCTTTCGCAACAGCAACATGATAGGCCAGCAATTGCACTGGCACAGCATAGACAATAGGCGCAATCAACGGATGAACTTTGGGCATTTCAATGGTGGCCATACAGCCCTCGCCTGCCTCGGCCAAACCTTCGGAATCACTAATCAGCACAATTTTGCCGCCGCGTGCGCGCACTTCCTGCATATTACTGACGGTTTTTTCAAATAGCGGCCCGGACGGCGCCAAAACAATAACCGGTACAGCTTCATCAATTAATGCAATCGGCCCGTGCTTCATCTCCCCGGAAGCATAGCCTTCAGCATGTATGTAGCTGATTTCTTTCAGTTTTAATGCACCTTCTAGCGCCAAAGGATAATCCGGCCCACGCCCTAAATATAGCACATCACGGGCCGGAGCGACATGGTGCGCCATGCCCTCAATATCTTCATCATGGTCAAGCGCGGCATTGAGCGCAGCGGGTGTTTCGGTCAAATGCCTGACAATATCACGCTCTTCTTCGCGGGTCATCTTGCCCTTCACCACGGCCAAATGCGCTGCAACCGCAGCCAGCACAGCCAATTGACAGGTAAAGGCCTTGGTGGAAGCCACGCCGATTTCAGGGCCGGCATGGGTAGGCAGAAGCAAATCCGCTTCACGCGCCATAGATGATGTCGGCACATTGACCACAACGGCGATTTTTTGCCCTTCCGATTTGGCATGGCGTAAAGCGGCAAGAGTGTCTGCGGTTTCCCCCGATTGTGAGATAAACAGCGCCAAGCCGCCTGCTTCCAGCACAGGTTCGCGGTAACGAAATTCGGACGCAAAATCCAAATCAACTGGCACACGGGCAAATTGCTCAAACCAATATTTGGCCACCATTCCGGCATAATAGCTAGTACCGCACGCCACGATGGTGATGCGCTTTATGGCGGATAAATCAAAATCCATTTGCGGCAAAGCAACCTGCTCTTCCAAAGGCCGGATATAGCTTTGCAGCGTTTGCGCAACCACGGTGGGCTGCTCAAAAATTTCTTTTTGCATGAAATGGCGATAATTGCCCTTTTCTACCGCTGCCGCCGACACGCCGGAGGTGGTAATTTCACGCTCCACCGCTGCGCCGCTTTCATCATAAATTTGCGCGCCCTCTTTGGTGATAACCACCCAGTCGCCTTCTTCCAGATAGGCAATTTTTTGCGTTAAAGGCGCAAGGGCCAGCGCATCAGAACCCAAATATGTCTCGCCCTCACCATAGCCAACCACCAATGGCGAACCTAGACGCGCACCAATCAGCATATCGGCATGTTGGCGAAAAGCGATGGCGAGCGCAAAGGCACCGCGCAATTGCGGTAGAGCGGCCTTCACAGCGTCAACCGGCGCCAGACCAGCCTCAACCTGTTCACTCACCAAATGGGCAACAACTTCAGTATCGGTTTCGCTTTCAAACTTGCGGCCACGCGCAGAGAGTTCATCGCGCAGGGTTTTGAAATTCTCGATAATACCATTATGCACAAGCGCCACCTCATCGGTCGCATGCGGGTGCGCATTATTGGTCGTCGGCGCGCCATGCGTGGCCCAGCGTGTGTGCGCAATGCCAACATCTCCGGCTGCGTCATCGGTCTTAAGAACCTTGACCAGATTGGCAAGTTTACCCTCTGCGCGGCGGCGGATAAGCTGGCCATCATGCACGGTGCAAACCCCCGCACTATCATAGCCGCGATATTCCATACGCTTCAGGCCATCAACCAACCGGTCAGACGCTGCTTCTTTGCCCACAATTCCGATAATACCGCACATATTGGGAAACCTTTTTGCCTAAATTGTATAAGGAACGCGTATCCCCGGCATCTCTGCCGGAAAATCCTTAGTATTTCGTGTAATAAGGATTGCGCCATTTACCTGCGCTGTCGCCAATATATAGGCATCCAGCAACTTCATTTTATCACGATAGCGGATATCTGCCGCAGCAGCCGCAATACGCTCATCCAGCTCAAACATCTCAAAAGATGCGAGCAGTTGCACAAGATTGCGCCGCGTTTCCATTGGCTCACCCGCCAATATTTCTGTCCAGACAATGCGGCTGATCCGGTGGCGACTATAGCGTGATAACTCGGCAATAGCCTGCGGTTTACCCGACAGCCAGTCGATGAGTATATTGGTATCAAAAAACGGGTCAGACAATGGTCAGATATCTTTATAGTCACGGCGGTCTTCGCGTATCGCCTGCTGATATTCTACACCGTCACCAATGTCCGTCCGGTCTTTCCAATAGCCCGCACCGCGACTGATCCAGCTATGATCGTCATCCTGTTGGTCAAGATATTGCGCAACAACATTGCGCAAAAGTGCGGCCCGTGAGAGCTTGCTTTTATCAGCAAGCGCATCGAGCTTTTCAATATCCTCATCGGGTAAATCGGCCAATATGCGTGTCATGATGATATACAGATATCATATCAAGATATCATGTCAAGATTTTTGTTCTTTCTTTTTCTGCATTGCCGTGTTGAATCTGCTGGCCCAGTCGTCTTTTTCGGCCTGCTGCGCTCGCACTATGCCCAAAGCGCCATCGGCTATATCCTTGGTCACAGCGCTGCCTGCTGCAACAATTGCGCCTTTGCCGATGGTTACCGGCGCGATTAGTGCGCTGTTGCTGCCGATAAATGCGCCCTCGCCAATCTCGGTTTTATATTTGAAATAGCCATCATAATTGCAGGTGATCGTGCCCGCGCCAATATTGGCATTTGCGCCCACTTCCGCATCGCCCAAATAGGTGAGATGGCTGGCCTTTGCGCCTTTACCCAAGGTTGCTTTTTTCATCTCAACAAAATTACCAATCTTGCTGTTTTCTTCCAACACAGCTCCGGGACGCAGCCGCGCAAAGGGGCCGACAGAAACCCCGCTGGCAAGGCTCGCCCCCTCAATATGGCAATTGGCCTTGATCGTAACATTATCCGCCACGCTAACGCCAAGCCCGAAAAATACATTGGGCTCGATAAGCACATCACGGCCAATTTGCGTATCAGCGGCAAACCACACAGTCTCCGGCGCAATCAACGTTGCGCCCCCTGCCATGACAGCTTCA
>CAZAHS010000058.1:0-5196 GCA_964484855.1 uncultured Sphingomonadaceae bacterium
ATGTTCGTCATTTTACCGCCACACCCGTGAATTTAATAGGTCCTGACCCTAGATGCCGGAAACCGCATTGGCCAGCAGCGAAATGTCGCCTGTCATCGCTCTGCAGGCGGCGCTGTAAGCGGATTTCCCCGCAATAAGATAATACCAGAGGGTCTATAAGCCGGGTTCTGTTCCTCCATTTGCATGGATTTGACAGTCATTCATCTTGTCCCGCCATTGCTGACGGGCTTTAGCAACCAACCCGGATGGTCAAACCCGAAACAGGTTCGATAAACACAAGGTCTATCTGTGCCATCCCTATTTGGTCTTGCTCCAGATGGGGTTTACCGTGCCATGGCCATTGCTGGCGCATGCGGTGCGCTCTTACCGCACCCTTTCAATGTCACGCCATCAAAATGTTCGGGGTTACCCCCTAACGCGACCTACTTTCTGTTGCACTGTCCCTAATCGCCGGAGAACCGGTGACCGCCGGACGTTATCCGGCATCTTTGTTTCGTGGAGCCCGGACTTTCCTCCCGCTATTGCATCACACAAGAGCGCGCGACTGTCCAACCCTCTGGTTGTTAGGCTTTAGCAGACCATTCCGGAATTTCCAGCAATAAGGCAAAGAGCAGTGCGCGGCATTCACCGTCAATCACACCATCAATATTTTTGGGACGGAACCGCCGCTGAAAAGCGCGAACGGCGGCGGATGCGTCATCTATAGCATAGCCAAAACGCTCCAAGGCCAGCAAAAATGCGCTATCTCCCCAATAGGGGTCGACCAAGCGTTTGTCAGGAACCCTAAGAGTTAAACCCGCCCTTGCTAATCTGGCCCAATCAAATAATTCGCCAGGATCCTGTTTGCGGGCTGGGGCAATATCGCTATGGCCAATAACATTGTGCGGCTTAATGGCATGGCGCTTAACAATGTCCGCCGCCAGACCCTGCACAGCGCGCATCTGCTCATCAGGAAAGGGCCGATAACCCCATTCATGGCCGGGATTCACAATCTCTATGCCAATGCTGGCGCTGTTTACATTGGTGACGCCGCGCCAGAAAGCCCTGCCCGCATGCCATGCGCGCTTATCTTCATCCACCATCAAAATGATCTGGCCGTCTTCGGTGACGACATAATGGGCAGAAACTTTTGCCTCTGGATTGGCTAGCCAGTCTATTGCTGATGGCCCATCCTGCATGCCGGTATAGTGCATAACCAACATGGTTATCGGCAAGGTGCGGTCATCAAAATTTGGCGATGGCGTTATAATATTGGCCAGTGCCGAACCGGTAATGGTCATGATGCCCTCCTGTAAAACAGGATATGGCCATAAATTGGCTAGGCTCTGATAGCAAGCCGCCCAAGGTTAATATCACGGCGCGCGCCGTGTTCATAACAGCCGCGAAAGCTTTTGCTGACCGAAAACTCGGTATCGCAACCTATTACAGTCTCTGCAGCGCCCAGCATTATATATCCATTCGGATTAAGCGCCTGTGCCAGCCGCTGAAAGGCCTGATGCCGCGCTTCAGGAGAGAAATACATCACAACATTGCGGCACAAAATAATGTCAAAACCGCGTAAATCGGCTGCTGTGCGCAGCAGATTATCCTGCCGGAAATTGACTTTAGAGCGCAGATTATCAGATATCCGCCAACGTGTGCCGTCTTGCGAGAAATAGCGCAGCATCCACTCAACCGACAGGCCGCGCTGAATTTCAAATTGGCTATATATCCCGGCCTTGGCATAATTGAGTGCGGTTTGTGAAATATCTGTCGCCACTATTTCAACGGACCAGTCTTTCCATTTATAACTTTCCTCTGCAAACATCATAGCCAGCGAATAAGGCTCCTGACCAGTTGCGCAGCCTGAAGACCATATACGCAACCTTTTTTCTCTGCTTTTTTGCTTGGCAAAATGCGGGATCAACTGCTTTTGCAACAGTTCAAACATTGGCGTATCGCGGAAGAAGCTGCTTTCATTATTCAGCATAGCGTCAATAATATCGCCCTGCAGCGCCTCATTTTCTACTGATAATAGCACAGCCACTAGAGCTTCAAGATCAGGAATATCATATTGTCGCATTACCGGCTGAAGCGCCGTTTCTATCCGCCAAAAGCGATTGGCCGAAATCACCTGACCTGTCCGCGCCTCCAACAAGCCTGACAATATTTTGGAAGCAGATATATTGCTTACCCCCTGCGTCATATAGAGCCCCCAGAAATATGACGGCTGACAAAGTTGCTGGATATATGTTGACCAATATTGGTTGGCGATAATATTGCCGATGCAAGGCCTGATCTTGAGACAACACCGGGCATGCCCCATACTACCGATGTCGCAGGGTCTTGTGCGTAAACATGCCCGCCCATATCGGAAATTTTTTCTGTGCCTAATAATCCATCGCGGCCCATGCCGCTTAAAATCACCGCAATTGCCTTTGCGCCATAATGGTTGGCTATGGATTCAAACATCGGATCGACAGATGGCATGTATCTGCCCACCACTTCGCGCAATATTTTAATGGTTTTATTGTGTGCACCGCTAAGCTGTAAATGCCCGCATGCCGGCGCGACATAGATATGGCCGCGCTCACATTTTTGCCCATCTTCCGCTAAGAAAACCGTGCGCGAGGTCATTTCGCCCAATTGCCTTACCAAAAAGGGCAAAAAACTTGCAGGCAAATGTTGGGTTATAAATATAGGGGCGTCAATATTGTCATCCAGCGCGGCGAGCAGATCCTGCATCGCCGGTATGCCGCCGGTTGAAGAGCCAATAGCAATACAGCCCGCAACATCATTGCTATAATCATAATCACGCATGATGACCGGGCCAGTAGGCATTAATTCACGCGCTACCGAGCGGCCAAGGCTTTTCAGCTTATCCTGCAGAACTTCAGCAAATTGACCACTAAATGTAGATCGTCCTGGTTTTGCAAGCGTATCACATGCGCCTAGGCTAAGCGCACGCACAGCCGCTACGCTGCCTGATTCTGCGATAGAAGAGAGCACCAATATACGCGCATCGGAAATAGCGAGCAGGCCCGGCATAGCGTCAAGGCCATTACCAGTTGGCATCTCAATATCCAAAATGATGATATCGGCCTCATTCTCGGCCAGATAAAGCATAGCGTCTTGTGCGCTGGATACAGAAGCAACCACTGAAAATTGGCTGTTGGCTGACAAAATGCGTTCCAGAACTGCCCTTACGACGGTGCTGTCATCGATTAAAACAATTTTTAATGCGTTGTTTTTGCTTTTGCCAGATATTGCCGAAAAACTGTCCCGGTCATGATGCATAATCACTCCGCTACAGCGAGCTGGAGTTTCGTTTCCAGAGTTTCCCTATCAAAAGGTTTCATAACATATTCGTTAGCGCCAGCATTTATGGCCGCTTCAATATGATTGCGACCATTTTCGGTTGTGCAGAAAATAACTCTTGGTGCTGCGCCCTCCGGCAATTTTCTTAAAGCGCGAAGAAAATCAATGCCGCTCATAACGGGCATATTCCAGTCGAGAAGCACAACATCAGGCGTCTTATCCTGACAATAAGCCAATGCCTGTTCTCCATCAGCGGCTTCATCAACATGATAGTCCAGCACTTCCAATATGTGCCGCGCGACCTTGCGAATTACCTTGCTGTCATCGACAACCAAACATGTTTTCATCAACTTTGTCCTCTAAGCCCAGACCCTTTGAATTAAGAAATGACATATTTCTCTTAAAGAGGTGTAAAGGCGGCAGGAGATAATCTGCGTTGATCACAAGATTAAGCGGCCAGACTATTTCTAGCGCCGATTAGATATTCCGGCTCAATCACCAGCAATGCCGCGCCATCAACCTCCAAAATATTGGTACCAAGAACATCCCAACCGCTACCAGCACTAGATGGCAGCTTTTTGGGCCCATTTGCGGCTTCAAAAATATCGCACACCTTGTCGACCATCAAAGCATAAACATGGCCATCAATAGAGACAACAACACCAGTGCCAGCATCAGCAATATCGGCTTTTTTTCCAGTGATGAACCATTGGCTGTCAATCAATGTCACCACCTTGCTGCGCATGGCAAAAAGACCGCAAATATGGGGTTCGACATAGGGCACAGGAATAATGTCACCGATGTTGACCACGCTATCCACTTTAGAAGCAGGCAAGACAACATCTCGCCCAGCAATATTGATACGCAGATAAAGAAGATTTGTCATTTTGCGCCCCCTGCATGTTTATAGCGGCCACGATTTTGTAAGGCCCCCAATATGCCTATACGATCATAACGATAGACGCTGTTGCCATTATCAGCGCCAATCGGTCTATCTCTCAGCGCAATAACCTCTCCCGCGTCTGCTAGCATTGTATCTGCATTGTCTGACGCGATGCAGATTTCTGCTTTTTCGCCGTCATTCAGATCATAACGCACTTCATAACCCGCCTTGGCAATTAAAGGGGCCAGCATCTGCCGCGTCCAGCCATCATCACTGGCTTGTAAGAGGCAGATTGGTTTTTCTTCAGAGGCATGGCGCTGGCCTTCATTATCAAACTGGCTGAAAATCCAATGCGGGTCTAACAATTCGATCTGGCGGCCATCAAATATGAATATGCTGCTTATGGGGCTATCATCATGCAAATTGCCGACTGGCTGGAGTGCATTGGCGCTGTCAACATCGTGCATATCTACAATGTCTTGAATGGCATAATAGATAATAGAGGCCCCATCAAACAGTCTAATGGCCTTTATCATGCTATCGGAAGGGCCGTCATCCAACCCAAATAAGGGATAAGCGCGGCCATCATGCGTCAAACGCGAGCGCCCTGCTGTATAAGCAATTTTGTTCGCCGCAAAGTCTTCAACGCGCTCAATGGCAGATAGCGGCATAGCCCGTTCATTCTGCTGATAATCACGAAAGATAAGGAGCGGCAAATCATTGTGTTTTGCCGCTTCATCATCAGCATTTTTGTTATAATCATTTACAGCCTCGCCGCTAATTGCAGACACCCCTGCATGAGCAGCCAGGCCATTTGGGTCTATCAACAATAATGGGCGTCCATGATCCGGCAAAGTGGTCCCTGCATAAATGCCCGATGCCATGATTGCGGGGGCCCCTGCCCGCACCACCAAATCTTCTTGATCCATAACATGGTCGACAGACAATATATAATGAAAGCCCGCACCAGCATCTATGACGATTAATACGGCATCATGGCTTTTGCCTTCAGGCTT
>CAZAHS010000058.1:5206-10975 GCA_964484855.1 uncultured Sphingomonadaceae bacterium
TATAACGGGCAATTGCTGCCCGCGCACGCAAGCAAAATTATGCTCACCCACCTGATTCATAAAAACCGTATCGCCGCTTGCCATAGTGATTTCACGTATAGCCGATTGCGGTATGGCAAATTGCTGATCGCTTGTACCAAACATCAGGCAGGATATGATGGTTAGGGTTAATGGCACACGGATTGTGATGTCCAACCCTTTGCCATAATTATTCTGTAGCTGAATCGAGCCGCCAATCCGTTCTATATTAGAACGAACAACATCCATACCCACGCCGCGTCCAGAAATGGCTGAGACATTGTCCGAAGTCGATAGCCCGGTTTCAAAAATCAGGTTGAGCCGCTGCTGTTCCGACATCGCAGCGGCTTGTGAAGCTGAACAGATATTGGCGGCAATGGCTTTTCTAACCAGCCTTTGCGTATCAATGCCTTCACCATCATCTTTGATAGAGATGATGATATGATTGCCTGATTGACGGGCATTAATATTAACTTTGCCCTGTACCGGCTTACCGGATTCAAGCCTGATTTGCGGATTTTCTATACCATGATCGATTGCATTGCGAATGATGTGCGTAAGGGGGTCGCGCACCATCCCAATCATTTCGCGGTCAAGCTCAACATCACTGCCCTGACATTCCAACGCGACATCCTTACCCATTTCCTGCCCCAAATCACGGACTATACGCGGCAATGGTGCGAAAACTGCATCCAGCTTCTGCATTCTGGTCCGGCCCACTGTCTCTCGCAGCTCTGCAATGGAAGAGGATAGCCGTTCAAAGGCCAGATCGAGCGATGGGTCGCTGCCCACCTCTCTAATATGGCGCGCCACTTCATTGCGCGCCAAAACCATATCGGACACGCCGTTCATCATATTATCAAGCAATTTTAGCGAGATGCGGATTGTGCGCGCGACATTTTGTTGACCAACCTGCTGCACGGGAGCGCCAAACGCCTCATCAATAAGTTCATCCTGCTCTTCAACAGGGGCTGCATGGTCAACATCAGTCCATGCATTATGTAGCTGGGCGATCAATATGCTATCGTCTTGGTCGTGAATTTCGCTCCCTTGCTCCAAGGCGTTGGTAAGCTCTGCTATCCGGTCAATTAATGCCAAAATTGCAGTGACCAGCGGCGGCGAAATAGGCTTTTTGGTATCGCGCAGCAATGCCAGGATATTTTCCGCTTCGTGCGCAAGCGTTTCGAAACGCGGCAATGCCAGAAAGCCCGCACTGCCCTTCACTGTATGGAAAAAGCGGAAAATTGTGTCGAGCCGTTCGCCATGATCTGGCTGCGATTCCCACGCGATAAGCTCCGCTGTCATTAATTCTAGCGTTTCACGTGTTTCAAGAATGAATTCTTGTTGTAAATCGTCCATGCCGGATCTCGCAAATAATAGTTCAAACCTATTTGCCCGGCAGATGGTTAAATTTGCGTTAAATCATGGCGTTATTGATGGTCAATTTACAGACAAAACCGCGAAGATATATCAGGATTGACCCAATTTTATCATGGCGCCCAATACCAACAGGCCATCATCATTGGCAACTTGTACAGCGCCGCCATGCTCACGCGCAATATTGCCTGCCATGTAAGCAGCGGCCGTTCGCGGCGTAAGATCATCGGGCAGGCCTTCTCCGCTAACGGACAAGGCATTTAATATGGCGTCATCTGTCGCCAGCTTCTTGCCCGATGCACGCACCGCAATTTCTGTATAGCCATCAGACTGCTCGCTCATAATCGATAAATTACCGCCGCGAACCAAGGCTTCAACAGCGATAAGTGAAAGGTTGAGCAATATCTTAATGCCAGCCTTTGGCATTGTTGGGTTTGTCACTTGCCAATCCAACTTGATCGACGATTTATCGACCAGCAATCCTGCGACCAGATCACGCGCTTCGCTGGCATCAACCTGATCGCCAAAGCCGCCAGCAGCGCCAAAGGCCAAACGATAGAATTTCAATTTCTGTGCTGCGGCGCGTGCACTTTCGTCAAGCAGGTCAAGACAACGCTTGCGCATTTCAGGATCATTTTCATCAGCCAGTAATTCCAGCCCATTATTCAACGCACCAACGGGGCTTAAAAGATCGTGACACAACCGTGAACATAACAGGCTGGCAAGGTCAGTTTGAGAAGCAGTCATGAATTTTGCCTTATAGCTAAACTTTCGGCCTATCTGGCGGCTTTGCCCTATTTAGGCAAGGGCGAACATTGCCAGATCAGCAAGATTATTATTACACTCTATCGGGCAATACTTGCCACAATCATAATTTAGGCGATAGAGGCGCTTATGGATGATGATGCTGCACCGCGCTCCGGCGTATTTGAAGACGCGCATATAGGCCAGCGCCTTGACCGCACACTTGCTGCGCTTTGCCCTGACCTATCGCGCGAACGTATCAAAGCCCTTATTAGCAGCAAAATGGTCACTATAGACGGCAAAACCGTGCGCCAACCTTCCTATATTATTAAACGGCCTGAACATTTTGCAGTGCACCTGCCGCCGCCTGAACCGCTGGATGTAGTTGCCGAAAATATTGCGCTTAATATAGTGTTTGAAGATGCCGACCTTATTATCATAGACAAACCCGCCGGCATGGTTGTTCACCCCGCAGCCGGTCATCGCAGTGGTACATTGGTAAATGCCATATTACACCATTGTAAGGGCCAGCTATCGGGCATAAGCGGCGTTGAAAGACCAGGCATCGTCCACCGCATTGATAAGGATACGTCAGGGCTTTTGGTGATCGCAAAGAGCGATACGGCCCATAAGGGTTTGGCAGCGCAATTTGCCGATCACAGCATCACGCGCCATTATCTTGCCATTGTAAATGGTATTCCAATGCCTGTGTCGGGCAAAATTGATGGCAATATAGGCCGGTCTGATCGTGACCGCAAAAAAATGGCGGTTGTGGCAGATGACCGCGGAAAGCGTGCGGTTACCCATTATAAGGTGGAAAAAACACTGAAAAACAGCGCCGCCATAACATGCACTTTGGAAACTGGACGAACCCATCAGGTGCGGGTGCATATGGCCAGTATTGGCCATGCATTGCTGGGCGATCCGGTTTATGGGGGCGCTGCCAGAAATCATGCAAAACTGCTAAAAAGTCTGGAATTTTCACGCCAGGCATTGCATGCAAAAAGCCTTGGCTTTGTCCATCCCGTTAATGGCGAGCAACAAATGTATTTCAGCGAAACTCCTGATGATTTGGTGGAACTTTTACGGCGATTAGCCGTTTAACAGTTATACCGAATATGATT
Source organism: uncultured Sphingomonadaceae bacterium (assembly GCA_964484855.1). GTDB lineage: Bacteria > Pseudomonadota > Alphaproteobacteria > Sphingomonadales > Sphingomonadaceae > Alterisphingorhabdus. The sequence continues at coordinate 8,470 of CAZAHS010000058.1, forward strand.
TCGAAATCGGGTGCTTGAAGAGGCCCGAAGCGGAATTGACAAACTAATGAGGAAAAACATGGCTACTGCAAGTTTACCGGCAACTATTCCTGCGCTCGGCGGGGAACAAAGCCTTAATCGTTATCTTTCTGAAATCCGCAAATTCCCTGTTCTGAAACCGGAGCAGGAATATATGCTGGCCAAACGCTATGAAGAGCATGAAGACCCTGATGCTGCGGCTCAGTTGGTTACATCGCACCTTCGCCTCGTGGCCAAAATCGCCATGGGCTATCGCGGCTATGGTCTGCCTGTTTCAGAGCTTATTTCCGAAGGCAATATTGGCCTGATGCAGGGCGTGAAAAAATTTGATGCAGAGCGCGGCTTCCGCCTCGCAACCTATGCAATGTGGTGGATTAAAGCCTCTATACAGGAATATATCCTGCGCAGTTGGAGCCTTGTTAAAATGGGCACGACCGCAGCGCAGAAGAAATTATTTTTCAACCTGCGCCGGATGAAAAACAATCTGGAAGCATTTGAAGAGGGTGATCTGCACCCCGATGATGTTGAAAAAATCGCTACCAAATTGGGTGTTTCAGAAACAGAAGTCGTGAATATGAATCGCCGCATGTCCATGGGCGGTGATGCCTCGCTGAACGTGCCGATGCATGATGATGGCGAAGGCCAATGGATGGATTGGCTGCGCGACGATCAGCCGCTTCAAGATGAGAATGTCGCCAATGAGCAAGAGGCGACTGTACGTCATGAAATGCTGGGCGAAGCCATGCAGGCGCTTAATGAGCGTGAGCAACATATTCTGGCAGAGCGCCGTTTGAGCGACAGCCCGAAAACGCTTGAGGAATTAAGCCAAGTCTATTCGGTCAGCCGTGAGCGTGTGCGCCAGATTGAAGTGCGCGCTTTTGAAAAGCTGCAAAAGGCGATGCTGCGCATTGCTAGTGAACGCAGCAGCGCTGCTTTGATCGGCTAAGCTGGCAGTGGCAAGATCAAAACCCCGCAAAGACGGGTTTATCAAAGGGCTGGCCCGCATATTTTTGCGGCTGGCCCTTTTGTTTGTCGGCGGTTCATTGGCCATTGTGCTGCTCTATAAATTTATCAATCCACCCACCACTCTCACCATGTTGCTGGACGATAATGGCGCTGCGCAATCATGGGCCAAGGCTGATGAAATAGCGCCTGATATGATGGCCGCAATTATAGCAGCGGAGGACAGCAAATTTTGCAGTCATGACGGTTTTGATCGTGAGGCCATTGAGCAGGCACTAGAAGAGCGCAAGTCCGGCAAAAGACAGCGCGGTGCATCGACCATTAGCCAGCAAACAGCAAAAAATGTCTTTCTTTGGCAAGGCGGCGGTTTTTTCCGCAAAGGGCTGGAGGCGTGGTTTACAGTGCTGATTGAAAATATCTGGGGTAAGAAGCGGATTATGGAGGTTTACCTCAATGTCGCGGAAACCGGCATCGGCACCTATGGTGTTGAGGCCGGTGCGCAGCGCTATTTCAATATATCCGCTAACAATCTGTCGCGCATACAGGCCGCCCGCATGGCCGCCGCCCTACCCTCCCCAAAGACCCGCGCTGTTTCCAGCCCTGGCGGCTTTACCCGCCGCTATGGCAATATCATTGCGCGGCGCATTGCCACTATAAGAGGCGAAGGCCTGAATAGCTGTCTATAGCAAGGGTCAATAAAGATAAATTACCCTATAGCGAAACGCATAGGGGTCTGCTGATATTCAACAATATGATAGAGACAATAGCTAATATTCTCGATGCTTAAGGGAGCATAGCCTTAATACCCTCCGTCATTGGAACATTAGCGAAGCAATGACGGAGGGTATTAAGGCCTATATAGGCCTAGGCTCTGGCACTGGGGTTAGGACCGATATTAAAAAAGGCGCGAGAGACATGCCTCCCGCGCCTTTATTCATGTTGGTCTGTATCGCGAATTAGAATTCGTAACGCGCACCCAATTGAATGCGCCATACAGATGATGAGAAACCGATAAAGTTCTGATCGTCTGGGTTAAAACCGCTAATTTCAAAACGGCCCTGATCATCAACATCAACGTCAACCAGATCAACAAACTGACCACGCTGACGGAAGACATTGGCGTCTTTATCAATGAAATTCAGGAAGTTATCAAAGTCAAAGAACAATGTGATTTTATCGTCAACACCAAGCAATGAGCCTGGACCCGGGATTTCTTGGCTCAATCTGAAATCAAGATCAAACACCCAATCATTGCGGCATGTATTACGGCTAATGGTTTGACCAAATTCAAAATCACAAGCCGCACCAATTCCGGAAGCATCTGGTCCCTGATCGTTCAGGAACTCAATAAGATTTTCTACAGCCATGAAATCGGAAGTCGGCGCCAAATTCGGGTCATTCACACCTGTTGGGATGTAAAGCAGTGCATTATCATTACCTGATGAACCATCAGCAAAAACACCGCCGCCGTCAAAGGTCAGGCTGAACGGACGGCCAGACTGGGCCGAGAAGAACAGACCGATAC
>CAZAHS010000059.1:0-10801 GCA_964484855.1 uncultured Sphingomonadaceae bacterium
GCCAGACCCTGATTATTATTTTGATAGCCGCACGCATCGCAAAGCGCTGTCTTATTTGGGCTATGGCCTTGCACAGGGTGAGGGCTTTATTGTCATTACCGGTGAAATTGGTTCTGGCAAAAGCACATTGGTTGCCCATTTGATGAGGACCATTGATACCACGCGCCTGAACGTTGCGCAGATTGTGACCAGCCAATTGGATGCAAGCAATTTACTGCAGATGATTGCGCGCCAATATGGCATAGCACCGGAAGGTATGGATAAGGCGGCACTGATTGCATCTTTGGAAGCCAATTTTCATGACCATGCGCGCAGCGGTCGCCGTTCATTGCTGATTGTTGACGAAGCGCAAATGCTGGACCGTAATGCGCTGGAAGAATTGCGCATGCTGTCCAATCTCCAACTTGGTAATCAGGCATTGCTGCAAATATTCCTGCTCGGCCAGCCTGAATTTCGTGAAATGCTGCATGGTGATGCAGTATTGGAACAATTGCGCCAGCGCGTTATTGCCACCCATCATCTGGAAGGCATGAATGAGGATGAGGTAAAACCTTATATCGAACATCGCATGCGCCGTGCCGGTTGGGATGGATCGCCCGGCTTTTCCAATGATGCTATTAATGAAATATATCAATATAGTCAGGGTATCCCGCGCCTTCTCAACGCCTTTATGAGCCGTGTTCTGCTCATGGGAGCGATGGAAGAGGCTGATGAAATTTCCGGTTTGCTGGTGCGCGCTGTTCATGCAGATATTATTTCTGATGTTCCGGTGCAGCAGCCTGCAATGCCCGCTATCAGCGCTGCCAGAACTGAGGAAGAACGCGTTGAGGAAGAGCGTGTTGAGCAGAAAGAGACAGTCCAAATTGCACCGGCCGCCCAAATTGCACCGGCAATTGCAATTGATACTGCTCAAGAAGATGCGCGCAATGAGGCTATGGCTCTGGTTTTGGAGCGCATTGCGGATCTTGAACAAAAGCTGGATGCCAAAAATGTGCAGATGCAGGATCTCAAGGCAACTGTAGATAGGGTTGGCGCTTTAGAGGCGCGTGTGGCAGAACAGGAACGTTCTATTCGTCGGATTGTAACAAAGCTAATTGGCTGGGTTGAATCTGAAGAAACACATACGCGTTACGCCGCCTGATTTTGGGCCTGATTTTGGGCCTGATTTTGGGCCTAAATTTGGGTTTATCTCTGGGCTTAATTTTTCGGGGCCTAATTTTCGGGGCGGGAATTTATAGTGCCGCAGGGGGCAGCAAGTAGGAATCTGTTGATGACAAAAGCAGCACAGCCAATTAATGGCTTGTCCATAGATATTGAGGACTGGTTTCAGGTCGGCGCTTTTGAAAATACTATTGACCCAGCCGATTGGGACAGTCTGACGCACCGTGTTGAGGCCAACACTGATGCAGTGATCGACCTGTTTGCAGAAAATGGTGTATCCGCCACATTTTTCACATTGGGGTGGGTGGCGCATCGCTATCCTGCTCTGATCCGCCGTATTGTCGATGCTGGCCATGAAGTCGCCAGCCATGGCTGGGCACATGCGCGGGTTTTCACTTTAACTGCAGAGGAATTTGCCCAAGATATTGATCGCGCGAAAAAGGCATTAGAAGATGCCTCTGGGCAGCCTGTAACCGGCTACCGTGCGCCAAGCTTTTCCATTGACCAGCGCACGCCATTTGCGCATCAAATATTGGCGGAAAAAGGCTATAGCTATTCCTCTAGCGTAGCGCCATTAAAGCACGATCATTATGGCTGGCCAGATGCACCGCGCTTTGCCTATCGTCCGCTTGAAGGACATGACCTTATAGAGGTGCCGGTGACCACGGTACGTATGAATGACCGTAATTTTGCGGCAGGCGGCGGCGGCTTTTTCCGGCTTTTTCCTTATCCTCTATCACGCTGGGCCATTAAGCGGGTCAATAAGGTTGATGGACAGCCTGCAATATTTTATTTCCATCCTTGGGAAATCGATCCCGATCAACCGCGCGTTGATGATGCGCCATTAAAATCACGCCTTCGCCATTATGCGCGGCTCGGCGCTATGGCAGATAAATTGCGCCGCTTAACCGGTGATTTTTCATGGGGTCGAATGGATGATCTGGTGGCCGGCCTAGACGTGCCTGCCGCCGAGAAAATCGAAAAGGTTGCGGCATGAACATGCCGTTCGACCCTCTAAAAGCCGATGCTGCTAAAAGCATGCTGCCTATTAAGGTGCAGGCCTATGCTGCCGATGATGCAGGCGCACGCGCGCAATATACGCAATATCTTGATAAGCGGGATCTCGATGCGCGGGCGCATGCCGACAATGTTCGCACAACACCATTTCATAGCCTGTCATGGCTTGATGCCGTTAATAAAGGAACGGGGCATAAATCCTGGCTCTTAATAGCATCAAACAAGCAGACAATTTGCGGTATATTGCCCTGCCATATGATTAGCTCGCTATTATTTGGCAAGGCTATGGTCTCAACCGGTTTTGCCGTTGATGGCGGCATTTTGGCAGATGACCAGCAAGCCGCAAACATGTTGGCAGAAGCATTTTGGAAATTGGCCACTGATAATGGCTGCCCAACTGCCGAATTGCGCGGGGGCATGCTGCCATCTGGCGCTGATTGGCATATCAAAACTGACAGCCATTTGGGTTTTGTTACCGATTTGGCAAGCGATGACGAGGCGCAGCTTAAGGCGGTTCCGCGCAAACAGCGTGCTGAGATACGCAAGGGTCTGAAAAATAATCTGGACGTCCGCATTGGCAATGGCATTGAAGATCAGGATTGGCATTACCGTGTCTATTCGGAAAGTGTGCGCAATCTGGGTACGCCGGTATTCCCCAAAAAACTGTTTCAGCAGACATTGTTAGCCTTTGGCGATGATGCAGATATATTGACTATATTACATGAAGGCGTCCCTGTTGCCTCTGTGCTCAGTCTTTATCATAATGGTCATGTTATGCCCTATTGGGGCGGCGGGGTATTTGCTGCGCGGCAATTGCGGGCCAATGATGTTATGTATTATGCGCTGATGAACCATGCGCGTTTGCGCGGCTGTAATGCCTTTGATTTTGGCCGCTCCAAAACCGAAACAGGCGCTGCGCATTTCAAAAAGAATTGGGGCTTTGAGGGCGCCCCCTTGGCCTATGCATTGCGCACTGCTAATGGCGCCGCACCGCGTGATATCAACCCGCTAAGCCCCAAATATCAGGCAAAGATTAAGCTATGGCAGAAATTGCCATTGCCATTGGCCAATATGATAGGGCCTTTTATTGCACGCGGGCTTGGTTGATGTCGGCGCTATTCCTTGCGCATCGCATCCCGTTCCCGCCAGACCGCGGGGATAAGATACGTTCCCATTATATGGTGCGTGCTATAGCGCGTATTAAACCTGTGCATGTTGCCTGTTTTGCGGACAATGCTTCGGAAATGGCACATGAGGGGGATTTGGCTGCTATTGCCCAAAGCTATTGCTTGGTTAGGCGGCATAAATCAATCAATGTGTCGGGCGCGGAGGCTTTGCTTACGCGCAAGCCAATCTCTCTCACATCATTTTATGATAAAAAGATTGCCGACTATGTGCGTACGGTCATTGATAAATTTAATGTGACGACAATTTTTGTTTTCTCGGGCCAGATGGCACAATATGTTCCGCAAGATTATTCAGGGCGATTAATTGTCGATTTTGTCGATATGGATTCAGAAAAATTTGCCAGTTACGCAAAGGATGGACAGCACCCAATGCGCTATATTTATAGCCGGGAAGCACGTCTTTTGCGCAAATTTGAAATCGAAATAGCCAATCGTGCCAATGTCTCAACCTTTGTTAGCAATAATGAAGTAGAGGTCTTTCGCAAAAACGCACCTAAATGCACCGGCAATGTGCAAACATTGTCAAACGGCATAGATACAAGCTTTTATGATCCGCGCAGTGTTGCTCTAGTCTCATTGACGAATGAGATTGGGGACAGCGATATATTATTTACCGGGCAGATGGATTATCCGCCAAATATTGAGGCGGTAAGCCGTTTTGCAACAAAGATATTACCGCAAATTACAGCGGAAAATCCGGACGCGCGCTTTATCATTGTCGGGCGTCAGCCGACTGAGGCAGTGCGCGCTTTGCATGATGGTGACAGAGTGATTGTAACAGGTGAGGTTGCCGATGTTCGCCCTTGGCTGCATGGCGCAAAATTTGTTGTGGCGCCATTATCGGTGGCGCGCGGTGTGCAAAATAAAGTGCTTGAGGCAATGGCGATGGAAAAGCCGGTTTTTGCCTCAAGCGAAGCCGCGACTGGCATTGATGCTGAACATGGCAAGCATTTCTTTGTGTCGTCAGATGATGATGAAATGGCCAGTCAGATCAACGCACATTTCGCGATGCGCAAAAAGGTGCAGGCGGTTGGCATCGCGGCGCGCCGCCATGTGCAGGATACAATGAGCTGGGATGCGATGCTGGCCAAATTGCCGCAATTGCTATTGGGTGAGGAAAAAGCGCGGAGTGAGGGGTTATGACCGCTGCGGACCATAGCCAGAAAAACTATGCCATAGCCGGCGGCGGAGCAGGAAGTCTGCCCTTTATGAGCCGCATTCCCGCTTATTGGCAACCGGCTTTGCTCAGCCTTGCACTGTCATGGCTGGCTATTGCTGGTCTGTTTATTGGTGATATCGCCGATATGGTCAGCATTTGGTGGAATGTTTCCACCTATAACCACATCTTGCTAATCGTTCCGATTTTGGGCTGGCTGGTCTGGCAATATGTACCGCAATTGGCACAGATTACGCCGCGTTTCAGCTATTTTGGCGCGCTCTGGCTGCTAGGCGGTGCTATGCTTTGGATAGTGGGAGAGGCCGCAGGCATTGCGCTTTTTCGCCATATCGCGGTGGTGGTAATGCTGCAGGGCAGTGCGATAGCCTTTTGCGGTTTAACCGTAACGCGCATTTTGCTGTTCCCGCTATTTTACGCCTTTTTTCTGGTGCCTGTTGGTGAAGAGATTGTGCCATGGCTTCAGACGGTTACTGCTGATATTTCCATGTTTTTGCTGGGTCTTGCAGGTATTCCGGCGTTTCGCGAAGGCGTGTTTATTTCAACGCCCACTGGATATTTTGAAGTTGCAGAGGCCTGTTCAGGCGTCAAATTCCTTATCGCCATGATTGCCTATGGGGTATTGGTGGCGCATGTTTGCTTCCGGTCATGGCTGCGGCGGATTGTGTTTATTGCGGCATGTATTGCCTTTCCGATATTGGCCAATGGCGTGCGTGCATGGGGCACGATATTTATTGCGCATCATTATAGTTTGGATTTTGCAACCGGTTTTGACCATGTCTTTTATGGCTGGTTCTTCTTTGCGCTGGTGCTGATTGTGGTGATGGGTTCAGCATGGCCGTTTTTCGACCGCGCTATTGAAGATATTGGCCAGATTTCAGATGCGGGCGGGAACCCGTCAGCCAATAATGAGCAGGCTTATAGTCTAATGCCCAGAGTGATGGTGGGTGTCTGTATAGCGCTGCCGTTAATCTGGTCTTTGGCAACGGCCAATGCGGTGGCCAACCTGCCTGCAAATATTGCTGCGCCATCTGTTACAAGCTGGGAAAAAACCGCGAATGATTTCGCTGCGCCATGGCAGCCAGTGCAAAAAGGCGCGGCCTTTAATATCATGCAAAGCTATGGCGATGGCGATGCTGCGAATGTTACGCTTTATGCAGCGCTATATGAGCGGCAGGATGATGGCGCAGAGCTGATTGGTTATGGGCAGGGCGCTTTTGATCCGGAAAGCGATTGGGCTTGGGCGGCCAATGGAAGATCGGTGGATGATGTGCCCGCTATACGCATTACAGCGCCAGGGCCAGTGCACCGTGAAGCGGTTACGCTCTATATTTATGGTGATATTGTCTCTGCCAGCACAACGCAGATTAAAATTGCCATGTTGCAGGATAAGTTGGTCGGTCGCCATCAACCCGCAGGTGTTCTGATCCTGTCTGCAGAGGATAGCGAAGTCATTAGCGCTGGCGATGCTATGCAGCGCTTCGCAGACCAGAGTGGCGGGCTGGAAAAATTGCTGCGTCAAATTGCATCTGGTCAATGATAACCGCCAGATATTTTCTTAAGGGTGAGCTATAATGTGCGGGATTAATGGGATATTCTATCCTGACACGCCCAAGCCGGTTGACCCTGTGCGAGTGAAATTAATGGCCGATGCAATGGTGCATCGCGGGCCGGATGGCGAAGGCGTATGGACGGGGCGCGGCATTGGTCTGGGCCATAGGCGGCTATCCATTATTGATCTGGCGGGCGGCGCGCAGCCTATGCACTCGCCCGAAGGTCGCTATGTCATCAGCTATAATGGCGAGGTGTATAATTTTCAGCATGTCCGCAAAGAGCTGGAAGCGGCGGGCGATGTGTTTGAGACGAGCAGCGATACAGAGGTTATCTTGCTGGCATGGCGGCGCTGGGGAGAGGCGGCAATAGCACGGCTGAACGGCATGTTCGCCTTTGCCATTTATGACCGCGAAGAGCATTCGCTAACATTGGTGCGCGACCGTTTGGGCGTGAAGCCTTTATATTATACGCAGCTTCCCGATGGCGGGATTATCTTTGCATCAGAGCTTAAAGGCCTAATGGCGCATCCTGCATTGCGGCCTGTGCCTGATGAGCGCGCGGTTGAGGCGTTTCTGGCCTGGGGCTATGTGCCCGATCATCTGTGTCTGGTGCGCGGGGTCAAGAAGCTGGCCGCCGGACATATATTGCGCTTTACAGCAGGGCAGAAAGACCCGGCATCCAGACGCTATTGGCAGGTCGATTTTCGTGAGCGCAGCGCCGCATCGCAATCTGCACTGCAAGAGGAGTTGCTAGACCTCATGCGCGATGCGGTGGGGCTGCGCATGATTTCCGATGTGCCGCTGGGTGCATTTTTGTCTGGCGGCGTGGATAGCTCCAGCGTGGTTGCGCTGATGGCGGAGCGCAGCAAATCAGCGGTCGAAACCTGCTCTATCGGCTTTGATAGCAAGCAATTGGATGAAAGCGATTATGCGCAGCGTATTGCCAGCCTGTTTGCCACCAATCATCATGCGCAAACCGTAACGGCCAATGATTTTGGTTTGGTTGATGAACTGGCGGGTATTTTTGATGAGCCTTTTGCCGATGGCTCGGCCCTGCCAACATTACAGGTTTGCGCATTGGCGCGGCAAAATGTGACGGTAGCGCTGTCCGGTGACGGCGCGGATGAAGCGCTGGCTGGCTATAGGCGGCATGTTTTCCATCATGGCGAAGAGCGGGTGCGTTCCATGCTGCCCGCTGGATTGCGCCAGTCGCTCTTCGGCACTTTGGGGGCAATATACCCCAAGGCGGATTGGGCACCGCGCCCTCTGCGCGCCAAATCCACATTGTTGGCGCTGGCCAGTGATGGCAACCGTGCTTATGCTGATGCTCTGGCGGTGACCGCCCATGACCAAAGGGCCGCGCTGTACAGGCCTGAACTCACACAGGCTTTGCAGGGCTATAATGCCGAGGCGGAAGCGGTGGAGTTGATGGCCAATGCCCCTGCTCGCAGCGGGTTGGACCGCGCGCAATATGCCGATCTGACGACATGGTTGCCCGGCGATATTTTGACCAAGGTGGACCGCACCAGCATGGCGGTCAGTCTGGAAGCACGCGAGCCGCTGCTTGATTACCGCTTGATCGAATTTGCCAGCCGCTTGCCGGAAAAATACCGGGTTAAGGGCGGGCAGGGCAAATGGCTGCTGAAAAAAACTATGGAGCGCTACCTGCCCGAAGAGATTTTATACCGGCCAAAAATGGGGTTTGTGACTCCGATTAGCCAATGGCTGCGCGGGCCGCTGGCTGAAGCTGCGCGTGATATTGCTGCGCCGCAAGGTTTGGCAAGAACGGGCTGGTTTGATGAGGGCGTGCTAAACATAATGGCGCAGGAGCATATTGCCGGTTACCGCGATAATGGGCGCTCACTTTGGCAGATGTTGATGCTTGATAAGGCGATGAAAAACCTGTTCAACCTGTAATTTATGCGGCGCTATCAGGATAATCCGCGCGCACAAAATATAGGCCATCGGGCGGCGCATTCAGGCCCAAAGCCTGGCGGTCAGCGGCCTGTAATGCAGTGGTCAGATCATCTGCGTGCCAATCCCCGCGGCCCACCATCATTAACGAGCCAACCATAGAGCGCACCTGATGATGCAGGAAAGAGCGCGCTGAAACGTCAAAATGAATCTTATCGCCATCACGCTGAACATCCAGCTTATCCAGCGTCTTGATGGGGCTTTGTGACTGGCAATGGGCCGAGCGGAAGGTGGTGAAATCATGCTGGCCGATCAGCAATTGCGCAGCATCATGCATTGCCTTTTCATCTAACTCCCTTGTCACTTGCCATGCCAGACCCTTTTGCCAAGTCAGCGGCGCGCGGCGATTGATGATGGTGTAGCGATAATGGCGCGCAAGACAGCCAAAGCGCGCATGCCAATCATCCGGCACAATGCAACAATCGGTCACGGCCACAGGATGGGGGCGCAGACACGCATTCAGGGCTTCACCAATGCGGAAGGGTGAAAGGTCTTTGGCAATATCAATATGCGCGCGCATGGCCAGCGCATGCACCCCGGCATCCGTGCGGCCCGCTGATATCATCGTCACATCTTCGCCGGTTACGGCTTTGGCGGCATCTTCAACGGCTTGCTGAACGCTAGGCCCATGTTTTTGGCGTTGTAGCCCCATAAAGGGGCGGCCATCAAATTCTAAAGTCAGCGCAAAGCGGGTCATTGCAGCAAAGTTCCTTTGGCAAAAACATTGCCGCGCAAAAAGTCATCCAAGGCCATGGCGGGCTTGCCCGCTTTTTGAATGATGACGGGGCGCATCGCGCCATCCTGCACCTTTATGGTCAGCCTATCGTCTAGCAAAGTGCCGCAGATATTATCCGCCGCGCCATGGCACTCAACTATCTGCGCTTTATGGATGCGATAGCGCGTCCCTTCATGTTCAAAAAAGGCACCGGGCCACGGTGTGAAAGCACGGATCTGCCGTTCGACATCAACTGCTTTCTGGTCAAAATTTATGCGCCCTTCTGCCTTTGCAATTTTCTGCGCATAGGTCACGCCTATATCGGGCTGCGCACGGGGCGGATAGGCGGGCAGATCATCCACAACTTGCACCATTAAATCAGCGCCCATTTGGGCAATTTCATCGGTTAATTCACCGGCATTTTTGGCCGCGATGGGCGTTTCAGATTTGGCCAGCATTGGCCCGGTGTCTAGCCCAGCCTCCATCTGCATGATGGTCACGCCCGTCATGTCATCGCCTGCCAATATGGCGCGCTGCACAGGCGCCGCGCCGCGCCAACGCGGCAAAAGTGAGCCATGCACATTAAGGCAGCCATGTACCGGCATATCCAAAATTGCCTGCGGTAATATCAGGCCATAAGCCGCAACCACTGCAATATCGGGCTTTAGCGCAGCAAATTCTGCCTGCGCTTCTGCATTTTTTAGGCTGGCCGGATGCTGCACCATTATCCCCAAAGCCTCTGCGCAGGCCTGCATAGGGGAGGGGCGCAGTTTCTTGCCGCGCCCGGCAGCACGCGGGGGCTGGCAGTAAACTGCGGCAATATCATGCCCGGCATCATAAAGCGCCTGCAATGTTGGCACTGCGAAATCGGGCGTACCCATAATAATGATGCGCATGTCTCTCACTACCTCTCATATGGCGGCTTTTGTTGGAAGCACTTGCCAGTGATAAGCCTTTGCCCCTAATGAAGCGAGCATGGCATCGCAAGAGATAGAGTTGCTGGCGGACCAGCTCGCCAAATTACCGGGGCTTGGCCCGCGCTCGGCGCGGCGGGCTGTGCTGCACCTGATAAAACAGCGTGAAACTGCGCTTTCCCCGCTTATTCGCGCAATGGAGAATGTGCGTGACCGGCTAACCGTTTGCGATATTTGCAACAATATTGATACGATTAGCCCGTGCGGTGTGTGCGCTGATGATCGGCGCGATGATACGGCTTTATGTGTGGTGGAGGAGGTTGCTGACCTGTGGGCGCTGGATCGTTCGCGGCTATTTGCGGGGCGCTATCATGTACTGGGCGGGCGGCTGTCTGCGCTGGATGGTGTTGGGCCAAATGATCTCAGCATAGACCGGCTGCTCCTGCGTATTGAAGAAGGCGGCGTGAATGAGGTGGTGCTGGCCCTCAATGCGACATTGGAGGGGCAGACTACATCGCATTATATTGCCGAAAAACTGGCGGATAAGCCGCTGCGCATCACGCAATTGGCGCATGGTCTACCGGTGGGCGGAGAGCTTGATTATCTCGACGAAGGCACGCTGGCCCAAGCGCTGCGCGCGCGGCGGCCAATGGGGTAGCCGAAGAAGCGGAGCAAAATGCTTATATTCGTTTAACCTACACAAAACACCGTTCGCCCTGAGCCTGTCAAAGGGTGTCTCTCAGAAACGTAAAACGCATTTCGACAAGCTCAGTCCTAACGGATTGAGATTGAATCATTATCCCATCTTGAACAATTCATACCAAAAAGCTATTTCACGCTCATGTCCATATTACCGATATTAGAAGTGCCCGATCCGCAGCTTAAACAGGTGTCGAAACCTGTTGAAACATTTGATGATGATCTCAAGAAGCTGATCGCAGATATGTTTGACACCATGTATGATGCGCCGGGCATTGGCCTCGCCGCAATACAGGTTGGCGTGCCGCTGCGCGCGCTGGTGATTGATTTGCAGGAGCCGGAAGAAGAAGGCGGGGAGCCTGTGCGCAAGCCGATGATCTTTATCAATCCTGAAATTCTTGATCCGT
>CAZAHS010000060.1:0-10776 GCA_964484855.1 uncultured Sphingomonadaceae bacterium
TATCCAGCACCGCCACGGCGCGCAGCCCGCCCAATATGGCATAGGCTGCGCCTGCCACGGCAAAGACAGCAGCGATGGCGATGATGGAAATATCCAGACCCAGAACCGGCTGCATAAATTTCGCGCCGGAAAAGATGACGGCAGGCAGGTATATAAAGATATTACCAAGCAGAAACAGCGCGGAAATTACTGTGCGGATGCTACCGCCATCAAAGCGCTTTTCCAGCAGTTCGGTAATGGTGGTGCATTGGTTGCGATAATAAATGGGCACAAAGATAAAGGCGAGCATCATCAATCCCGCAAAACCGGCAATTTCCCACCATGCGACCAGCAGCATCTGGTTGCCATTCATGCCGACAAGCTGATCGGTGGAAAGGTTGGTAAGGGTAATTGCACCCGCAACAAAAAACCAGCTCAGCCCGCCGCCAGCCAGAAAAATATCCTTGTCTGCGCTGCTGTTACCCGCCGTTTTACTGGCCGCTTTACCCGCCGCAACCTTGCGCCAAGTTAGCGCGGCAATGAAAATCATCAGGCCAAAAAATACACTTAGCTGAACCGCTGAACCGCCCGTTGCGAACACGTGCTTCTCCCCAATAATGCCAGTCTTTTATATGTGCCTTTATGCGGCTTATGCTGGCATAAACCGTTCATAGCGGCATATCGGCAAAAGCGAAATGCAACTTTTCTTTTCAGTGATTTGCTCTAGGTCCTGACCCTAACGCATTAATGGATAGAGAGAGCGGGATTTGGCTATGGATTATGCACATTTGCAGGGCGGTAATGTTAGCATGGTTCTGCATGTTGCGCCTGGCCATGTACCGCGCTTCATCTATTGGGGGGCGCGGCTAACAGATGATGCTGATCTTGCTGCATTGGATAAATTGGGCCAGCGCAGCGGGGTTGATGGCGGGCCGGATATTGCCCTGCCATGCTCTTTGGCGATGGAAAGCGGATTGGGCCTATTTGCGCCGCCTATGCTCAGTGCGCACCGCAATGGGCGCGATTCTCTTCAGCTTTTCCTAACCGAAAAATCAGAAATTGCCGCGCAATCTATCACCATAGCCTGCCGCGATGTGGTGCGCGAAATGATGCTCATTCATGATATAGCGTTGGATGTAGAAACGGGCATTATGTCTGCGTCATCCACCCTTATTAATCAGGGGCAGGGCGCTCTGATGCTGGATGCCATGGCCAGCCTGTGTTTGCCAGTTTCTGCTGGCATGCAAGATATTATCGGCTTTCATGGCCGCTGGGCGCAGGAATTTCAGATGCGCCGCTTTGCCCGTCCACCGGGCAGTTGGCTTAGTGAGAATATGACAGGCCGCACATCGCACAGCCATTTTCCGGGTGTGATTTTATGTGAAGGCACATGCAATGACCAGCAGGGCCGGGCCTATGGCGTGCATTTGGGGTGGAGCGGTAATCACAGCTTGCGCGTTGACAGCTTGGCCGATGGGCGGGTGCAGATTGCGGGCAGCGCAAAATTACTGGCTGGCGAAATTAACCTTGCCGCTGAAGAGCGCTATCAAACGCCAACAGTTTATGCAGGATTTAGCGATCAGGGGTTAAGCCGCCTGAGCCAGAATTTCCAGACATATGTGCAAGCCAATATATTGCCGCGCCGCTTTGCCGATACACCGCGCCCTGTGCATTATAATTGCTGGGAAGCGATTTATTTTCATCATGATATAGACGTGTTGAAAGCTCTGGCCAGCAAGGCGGCGGCTGTGGGTGTAGAGCGCTTTGTGCTGGACGATGGCTGGTTCGGGGCGCGGCGTAATGACCGTGCGGGGCTGGGCGATTGGCACGTGTCGCGTGACATTTACCCTGATGGGCTGCACCCGCTAATAGCCCATATAAAAGCATTGGGCATGGAAATGGGGCTGTGGTTTGAGCCGGAAATGGTCAATCCAGATAGTGATCTTTACCGTACGCATCCTGATTGGGTTTTGGGGTTGCAAGGGGCGGAACAGATACCGTTTCGATCACAATATGTGCTGGATATATCGCGCAAAGAAGTCAGTGATTATCTGTTTGGCCAGATGGATGCCCTGCTGCGTGAATATCCGATTGATTATATTAAATGGGATATGAACCGCGATATTTCGCACCCCGTCAACGCCCAGGGCAGGGCCGCTGGCAATGCCTATGTTACCGCGCTTTATGCGTTGATTGATCGGGTGCGCGCGGCCCATCCCAATGTTGAGATTGAGAGCTGTTCCTCCGGCGGCGGGCGTATTGATTATGGTATATTACAGCGCACGGACAGGGTGTGGACATCGGACAGCAATGATGCACTGGACCGGCAGATAATCCAGCGCGGCGCAAGCCATTGGCTGCCGCTGCGCATTAGCGGCTCCCATGTCGGCCCCCGCATTTGCAAGATAACGCAGCGTGAAATACCCATGGCTATGCGCGCGGCAAGCGCGATATTCGGGCATATGGGGCTGGAGCTGGATTTGCTAAGCGAACCGCAGGAGCAATTGGATGAGCTCGCCCGTGCAATTGCGCTTTATAAGGCTCATCGCGGGCTGATCCATGGCGGTGATTTCTATCGGCTTGCCGAACGCGCAGATGGCAATGATGTGATGATAGTGGCAGCAGACAAAAATAATGCTCTGCTCTCTATCGCGCAATTGCACAGCGCGCCCAACACACTGCCCATGCCGCTTCGCCTAACCGGTCTGGACCCTATAAAAATTTACCGCCTTTCTGTTATCTGGCCGGATGAAATTAAGGACCGGCATGCACAGCATTATGCGCAGCAATTAGAGGCGCTATCTAATAAAGGCGTCACAGGTGCAATGCTAATGCAGCATGGCGTACCACCTGCGCAAATGCAGCCCGGCACAGCGTTGATATTGCATCTTCAAATTGCTGGTTGAGGGCACTGGACAGATGGCCATATGGCCATCATGATATGGGCATATGAACAGTCTCGATTATATCGTTGTTGCTGGCTATTTGTTGGCCATGCTGGTTTTTGGCCTGTTGCTGAGCAAACAGGCGGATGAGGGTGATTATTTTCTTGGCAACAAATCGCTTGGCTGGTTCCCTTTATCGCTATCTGCGATGGCGACGCAGCTTTCTGCGATCAGCTTTATTTCTGCGCCCGCCTTTGTGGGCCTGCGTGATGGTGGCGGGCTGAAATGGCTGACTTTTGAATTTGCCCTGCCGCTCGCCATGTTGCTGGCCATGTTTATCATCATGCCCGCGCTCTACCGTGCAGGGGTCATTAGCATTTATGACTTTTTGGAGCAGCGCATTGGCAAATCCACCCGCTATATTATCAGCTTTGCTTTTCAGATTGTCCGCGCCTTTGGCACCGGCATCATGGTCTATGCAACTGGTCTTATTATAGAGGCAGTGCTGGGCATTCCATTTTTGCAATCGGTGCTGGTGATTAGCCTCATTACTCTGGTCTATTCGCTGCTCGGCGGCATTCGCGCGGTTGTTTATGCCGATGCGGTGCAGATGGTGCTGATCGTTATCGGTCTGGCCATTTGCTTATGGTTTGCCGTGTCGTCTCTGGGCGGTTTTGCCAGTTTTTGGCAGAGCGTTGACCCAGAAAGATTGCGGGTTGTTCAGTGGGATTATGCCGGTTTGGTCAGTGATGAATTTGCGCTGTTGCCCATGCTATTTGGCGGCTTTGTGCTCTATGCATCCTATTATGCCTGTGACCAGACACAGGCGCAGCGGGCATTATCGGCCAAAAATCTTGGCGATATTCGCAAATTGCTGCTGGCCAATGCGCTGCTGCGCTTCCCCATCACTATGCTCTATTGCATCACTGGCTTGGCGGTGGGTGTCATTGCCGGTAATAATGCGGAGTTTTTGGCCAAGATACCGGCAGAGCGCCCCGATTATCTGATGCCGCTTTATATTTTGGAATATCTGCCGCACGGTATTATCGGGCTGTTATTGGTCGCCATCATGTCGGCAGCTATGTCGACGCTCAGCTCAGCGGTCAACTCGCTATCGGCTGTCTCTTTGGAGGATATGCAAGGCCTTGGCTGGAAGCCCAAAAGCGCGGCGGGGGAGATTATCTGGGCGCGCGGCGCTGCCTTGCTCTGGGGGCTGGTCATATTGGGGTTTTCCGCCTTTGCCGGAGATATTGCCGATACCGTTATTGAGGCGATAAATAAGGTTGGCTCGGCGCTTTACGGGCCGGTATTGGGCGTGTTTTTGATAGCGATATTGCGCCGCAACCGTTCGGTCATTGCCATTAATGGCGGCTTTTTTGCAGGCGTTGCATTGAATATCTATCTGTGGCTTGCGCAGCCGCAGATTTTCTGGATGTGGTGGAATGTGATTGGGCTTTTGGTCACCCTCGGCGTGGCATGGGCGCTATCGGCTTTGGGCGGCATAAGCGCGGCCAATGATGGCGATATATTGCCGCAGGCGGCTGGGGCGGCGTCCAAAGCCCAAATAAAAATCACCACCATGGCCATGATCTTTGTGACCATAGCCATGATGGCGATTGCATTTTCTATCCGCCTGTTATGAAGCGCGGCGTAGCGTAGCTCCTGACGCTTATTATTCGGCTAATCGCTGCGATAGCTGATAGTCATAAAGCGATGGTATTGTGGAAACCGGCTGGTTCATCATCTCAACATATCCGCCGGGGCGATAATCCAGATTGATCGGGCGATTACCATGCATGCCGACAATGCGCGAATCCGGGCCTTCACTCTTGCCCAATATGGTGATCTCTTCGCCTTTTAGCACACCGCTTTCCACTTGCAGATTGATGTTCCACTGCGTGCTATAACGGCCATGGCCGGGCTGCCAATAGGGCGCGCCGCCTGCTTTATAAAGCTCATAGGACGGCGTGCCATTGGCGGTTTGTCCATCAGGGCGGATATAGATGGTGAGATTATCATAAAGATTCTGGTGATTGGCGCCCGAATGCTGGTCCAATGTCGGCAAGACCCAACCCACGCTGTTTTTATACACCGATTTGGTGGAGAGCGTGTTGAAGCTGAAACTATGCTCGGTCGGGTTTTTGATCGCCACATTATCAACCAGCACATTATGCACCTTGCCAATATGGATGCTGTAATGCGCCTTATGGTCGCCCTGCGTCACAATATTGGCAATGGTCACATTGGCAGCATCATCGGTCATAATGCCGGCATCGCTATTGGTAATGGTGATATTGTTGATCCAGCCATTATGCACGCCGGTAAAATAAACCCCGTTAAAGCCGGACTCATTATGATGGCCGAAATACGGATTTTCAGGGAAGGTAATGGCAAAATCCTGCAAGCCGACATTTTTCAAATGTTTCCATTCGGCAAAATAGGCGGGCAGTTTTTTGTTAATATCCACCATGAGCGGATCAGCGATAGTGACCACATTGCCCCGAATCGATTCAATGCGCGTCGCTTGGCGAACAATGGGGCGGTCGGGCGCTGACCAGTGGCGGCTGCCGATTTTTATGTCGGTGCGGTCTTCACCATAAAGCGCCTTGATAAGCGGCCCATCAGGGCCAGCGCGGTTATGCCAATGGATTTGGAAAACATCGCCGACTTTTAGCGCTTTTGGGTTGGCCACTGTGATGGTTTTGGTGCCGATTTTGCCGGTTAGAATATCAGTGATTTCAACAATCGGTTTGTCCAGTTCCTCCAAATAGGTGGTGTGGCGCACGCCCGGCACGCGGGTCCAGATAAAGCCCGCCGTCCAGCTATATTCGGAAAACAGCACATCAAGATTATTCTCCGGCTGGCGCTCGCGCTTATTTTCTTGCACCAGATATTTGCGCAATTCATCCAGCGTACCGCCATCATCCATCTGGTTAAGAGGGCGCGGCATATAAAGTTCGGTGCCATTGGGGCCATCGCCCATACCGGCCAGAACAATGCCGCTTTTCTCAATCCATAATATATTCGATATGATGTAGCGCCCTGCATCCATTTGAATGCGCACGGGGCCGTCCATTTCATGAGCCGCTTTTAATGCGGCCAGAAAAGCCTTGCTGTCGTCCAATCCGTCATTGGGCGTGGCCCCATGGTCAGCGACATTAATTGATCTTTTAATGACCGGTATTTCCGTTTCGCCAAAATCATATCCGGCATAGGAAAAGTCGGGCAGATAATGTGTTGCACGAATGTCATCATCGGCAATGATTTTCGGCTCTGATTTACCTGCATGGCCATTGCCAATAAGCAAAACGCCAAAAATTGTACTAATTAAGGCTATGTTTTTCAATGTTTTTTCCTCTCCATATGCCAATATTCTAGCAAATATTATATTCTTTTGTCGAGGACTATTGACCTTAATTACTACCGGTGTCAATTTAACGGGTAAGCGGTGTCATATTGTAATAATAGGCAGTGTTTGACGAGGATTATAGGGGATTTTCACATGCGATTGAACAAACCAGTTCGTGCGTCCAATATGCGCGGCAATATTTCATCATTACGTCTTATGTTACTGGCTTCTGCGGTTGCTTTTATGCCCTCACAGGTATTTGCGCAAACAGATGACCAGAGTGATAATAGCCAAGACAGCGCAAGCGATGAGCAGAGCGCGGAAGAAATCATCGTGCTTGGCGATATTGGCCGCTCGATTGAAAACTCCCTTGCAACAAAAAGAAACTTATCGGTTATCGGCGATGCTATTGTTGGTGATGATATTGGGGACTTGCCGGATCTTTCGGTCGCAGAAACATTAGAACGCATTGTGGGCGTTTCGGCTGACCGTTTTCGTGGCCAGTCTGCAGAAATTTCTATCCGCGGTTTGGGCGCGTTTCTAGGCCAATCCTATATTAACGGACGCGAGCTGACATCGGGCAGTGACGGACGCGATATCAATTTCACGCAATTCCCTTCTGAAATTGTTAATGGCGCGATCGTTTACAAAACGCAGCAAGCAAGTTTCATCGAAGGCGGTGTTTCAGGCGTCATCGAATTACAGACCCTGCGCCCATTGGATTATGGCAAGAGCCGCATTCAAGTTCAGGGGCAGGTTGGTTATAGCGATTATGAAGAGCGTGTTATAGATGGCCAACCCTTTAGTACGCGTTTTAGTGCATCCTATGTCGATCAGTTTGATCTGGGTGGCTTGGGTGAATTGGGTATTTCAATCGGCGGACAAACGCGCCGCGATACCGCACCGGAAGATGCGTTTTTTACCAGCTCAACCTTTCGCCCTTGCAACACTATTGAAGGCGTAGACAGCAGCAATAACTGCTCCTTCCTAACAGATGCAGATGGTAACCCTAGCGGTGCCTCGGATACATTTTTTGTATCCAATCAATATATCTTCCGTGCTGTTCAATCCCAGCGCGACCTTGATGCGTTCATTGGTGCCATACAATGGAAAGTGTCGCCCAATTTAGAATTTAACTTTGATGGCCAATATAGCTTTCGTGATGATATTGAGGAGCGCTCAAATCTGGTGATCGCTGATGGTCGCCGCGATATTACACCGATTGAGATTTCCGATAGCGGTGCCTTGCTGGCGCATACCGGTGAAAGCCGTATTGAAAACCAGCAGGTTGTTTTTGGCCGTGAAGAGGAATTCATCGCACTGGGCGGTAATGTAAAATATACCACCGGCCGCTTCACAATTTCAGCGGATATTGGCTATTCAAAAACCGAACGCCGCCAGGATGAATTTGATCTGCGCATCCGCACCAATGACCGCGTAATTTTCCAGCTTGATACGCGCGGCGTTGAAGTACCTGTGCTGACCTTCCTTGATGTTTCTGATGTTGAGGAAGATACAGGCCTGGCATTTGATCTTAATGACCATAATATTTTCACTAATGGCGCGCGCGCACGGCGCCGTCTTGAGAATGTTGATGATGAAATTCTGGCGCTCCGCCTAGACGGTAATTACGAATTTGATGGTTTCCTTTCATCGGTCGATTTTGGTCTGCGCTATGCTGACCGTCAGCGCATCCGTGATGATGGCATTGATAATAACGGCATAAGCCTGCTTCCGGGCGGGTATTTCTCTGATGCCGCGATTGCGACACGCAGCACAACTTTTCCAGTGCGCAATCTTTTTCAAGGTGCCAGCACGGGCGGTGTTACAGAAAATCTAACGTTTGCCTCCTTTGATGCATTGGCTTTGTTTGAAGCGGTTACGGGCAGTTTGGATGCGGGTTTGCCAACCGGTTCCACGCTTTCACCAGAAGATACCGACGTTACAGAAGAAACCTTTGCTGGCTATGTGCAGGCAAATTTTGATACGCAATTATTTGGTTTGCCTGCCACGGGTAATTTGGGTTTGCGCGCTGTGCGGACAGAGACAACATCAATCGGCATAGGCGCTGATTTGCAAACAATGCCTGACCCTACTGATCCGCAGGCTATAATCGTAACGCCAACGGGCGAAGTGACGATTAATACAGAGCGAAATGATTATTGGAGCTTCCTGCCAAGTGCTAACGTGTCTTTGGAGCTTGAAAACGATCTCTTGCTGCGTCTTGCTGCCTATCGCGCCATTGCCCGTCCAGATCAGGAATCGCTCTCGGCTGGCCTGAGCTTTGATAATCAGGCAGACCTTGCTGATATTGGCGATATTGTAAGCGCCAGTGGTAACCCGTTCCTTGAGCCTTTGGAATCATGGAACCTTGATGCATCGCTAGAATGGTATGCTTCATCAACCACATCAATCTTCTTTGCCGGCTATTATAAAAACCTGCAAACGGGCATTGAGACCGATGTCAGCAATTTGACCATCAATCTTGATGGCGTGCCAACCGATCTGTTGATTGGGCGGAGCGTTAATTCAAATGACAGCAGCACATTGTTCGGCTTTGAAATTTCTGTGCAGCATAAATTTGATTATCTGCCTTCACCGCTGGACGGATTTGGTGTGCAGTTTAATTATAACTTTGCTGATTCAAATTTTGAATTTCCAGACCCAACAGTCGTATCCGGCGATGCATTGGCTGATTTCACAACGCCTGCAAATATTCCGGGTTTCTCTCGCCATACGGCCAATGCTAATCTTTATTATGAAAAAGGACGCATTTCGACGCGGCTTGCTTATCGTTTCCGTTCCGAGTTTTTCCGTCCTTTCCGGACAAGTTCCAACCGGTTTAATGACGATCAGGGCTTTTTGGACTATTCTTTCAGCCTAAACCTGTTTGATGGTTTGCAGGCGCGTTTTCAGGTGCTGAATATCACTGACGAGCCGGTTATCCAAAACCGTCCGGTTAATGATAGTCTTGCAGAAGCATCATTTGGCGGAACCCGCTATTTTATCGGTTTACGCGGTAAGTTCTAAGCGTATAGTGCCGACAAAATATTGGGGAGGAATATATCATTAGCGCGCAAACCGATGATGCAGAGCACATTATAGCCATATCCAACGCATTAATGGCAGCGCGGCATGAAGGTGCCGCGCTTCCTGGCTTCCCTGGCGATCTGCCGGAGACACTTGAACAAGCATATGCGGTTCAACAACGCTCTATGCAGGTTTGGCCGGATGATGTCATGGGCTGGAAAGTTGGCGGTGTTCCAGCCGCATATTTGGACCGTTTTTCACAAAGCAGGTTGGTTGGCCCGATTTTTAGCCGGAAAATTGTGCATGCACCATGCGATCAAGAAACAGATATGCCTGTTCTGCCCGGCTTTGCTGCGGTTGAGGGAGAATTTGTGTTTTGCCTTGGTGAAACCGAAGCTGACGACCGCCTGCACATAGGTATAGAGGTCGCCAGCAGCCCTCTACCTGCCATTAATGATATCGGCCCCGTCGCGGTTATCTGTGATTTTGGGAATAATAATGGTTTGGTTGTCGGCCCAGAAATTCCGGACTGGCGCAATCTTAATCCTGAACCCTTTACCATTAAAACGCATATTGATGGCGAATTAATCGGGACCAAAGAGATTACGGATTTTCCCGGTGATGCTTTGGTGGCGCTGCGCTTTTTGCGCGAACATTGTGCGCAATATAATATTCCATTGCCAGCGGGTACCTATTGCTCATCCGGCGCAATAACGGGTGTTCATGAATCGCAGGCTGGTTCGCGCTCTGTTGCTGATTTTGGGCCATTTGGCCGATTGCTTCTGTCATTTTCTGCAGCAAAGCCTGCTGCTTGATGCCGCCAAATAATGCCATGAAGGGAATGACGCGCCGCAATTTTGGCCGTTATACGCTGGCGGCGGGGGGCGCTTTAATGATGGCGGGGTGTGATTTGCGTCTTTCGGGCCGCTTCACCTCTGCTGATACTCATGTGCGCGATTATCCTACCGTTCAGGCGGTTGAATATTTTGGTCAATTGCTCAGTGAGCGCACAGATGGACGTCTGGGCCTGAATATGTATGCCGGCGGACAATTGGGCAATGAGCGTGACACGCTGGAGATTACAACTTTTGGCGGTCTGGATTTCAACCGCGTCAATTTGGCACCGCTTAATTCTATTGAACCATTGACGATTGTTGCGGCTCTGCCGTTTCTGTTTGAATCCACCAATCATATGCGCACCTCGCTAGACGGTGATGTGGGTGATGAAATTCTGGCATCGCTGGAAAAACATGGCCTGATTGGGCTTTGCTTTTATGATTCCGGCGCGCGCAGTTTTTATAATACGCGCGGACCGATAAATACGCCCGATGATATGAAGGGCCTGAAACTGCGTGTTCCCGGCTCTGACCTCTATGTCGCTATGGTGAAATCACTGGGCGCAGATGCAACCCCTATGCCGCTGGATGAGGTGTATCAATCGCTGGCACAGGGGGTCATTGACGGGGCAGAAAATAACTGGCCATCTTTTGATAGTGGCCGCCATTTTGAGGTTGCTCGCTATTATTCACTAAC
>CAZAHS010000061.1:0-10757 GCA_964484855.1 uncultured Sphingomonadaceae bacterium
CCTCTACCGGCGGGGTATCAACCTCAACCGGCGGTGTTTCCACCTCTACGGGCGGTGTGTCGACGTCAACCGGCGGCGTTTCCACCTCAACAGGCGGCGTCTCAACATCCACTGGCGGCGTTAGCAGCTCTTCGAGTTCGTCAAGTTCTTCCAGTTCATCGTCTTCTAGTTCGTCTAGCTCATCAAGCGGCGGTGCTTCTTCAGGTGGTGTAACATCATCTGGCGGTGTTACCTCGTCAGGCGGCGTAACATCATCGGGCGGTGTAACATCATCCGGCGGCGCGTCTTCCAGCAGCTCATCATCTTCGAGCAGCTCGTCCTCCTCCTCTAGCTCGTCGGGCGGTGGTTCAAGCGGCGGCAACGCATCTTCGGGTGGCGGTGTAACGTCAAGTGGTGGCGGCTCAGGTGGTGCATCTGGTTCTTCATCTTCGAGCAGCTCGTCTTCTTCCTCTAGCTCTTCGGGCGGTGGTTCAAGCGGTGGCAACACCTCTTCGGGCGGCGGTGTCACCTCAACTGGCGGAAATACTTCCACAGGTGGCAACACCTCTTCAGGCGGCGGCATTACGTCAACCGGTGGCAGCTCAGGTGGTTCGTCGAGCAGCAGCTCTTCATCATCCAGCTCGTCTTCAAGCTCTTCCAGCGGCGGTGTTACCTCTACTGGCGGCATTACATCAACCGGCGGCAGCTCTAGCAGTTCATCTTCGTCGAGCTCTTCATCCAGCTCTTCAAGCGGTGGTTCGTCTTCCGGCGGCGGTGTAACCTCTAGCGGCGGCGGAAATAGATCCACAGGTGGCAACACCTCTTCCGGCGGCGGAATAACATCAACCGGTGGTAGCTCTAGCTCCAGCTCCAGCTCTTCATCATCGTCGAGCACATCTTCAGGCGCGACCTCTTCAGGCGCAACTGGCGGATCATCCAGCTTTGGTGCTAGCTCTTCGTCTTCAAGCACAGGCGGTTCTTCCTCCTCTAGTTCTTTTGGCGGAAGCACAGGCTCAACGGGCGGCGGTTCAACAGGCGGCATCGGTTCAACCGGCGGAACTCCAGTTCCTGCGCCGCCAATCATGTTGCTCTTCGGTGCAGCAGCGGCCGGTCTGGTAGCGCGTCGCCGTTACCTTGCCAAAAAAGGTCAGGCAGCCAAAGTAACCATGGCGGCTTAAGCTAAGACAATTTACCAGATCAAAGGCTGGGGCTCTGTAAAGGAGCTCCGGCCTTTTTTGTTGTTCTGGGTGCTGCCCCCAATTGGCCGCAAGATTGCATCCACCGTTTCGGGGTTGCACCAGCTTTGACTGCATTGCATAGGCATATGCATGCATGACATTAAAATGATACGCGAAAACCCTCAGGCTTTTGATGCTGCGCTGGCGCAGCGCGGCGTAGCGCCAGCAGCAGATGATTTGCTGGCGCTCGATTCGCAAGGCCGCAAGCTGACCACGGAATTGCAGTCGATGCAGGCGCGCCGCAATGAGGCATCCAAAGCCATTGGCATGGCCATGGGTAAGGGCGATAAAGAGCTGGCGGAAACGCTAAAGACCGAAGTGGCCGACATTAAAAAAGCGATGCCCGAAATGGAGGAGCAGGAAAAGGCGATCAACGCCAAGCTGTTTGACCAGCTTGCCGCGCTGCCCAATTTACCGGCTCAAAACACGCCGCCCGGTGAAGATGAAGAATCCAATATCGAGCAATCCCGCTGGGGTAGTCCGCGCGACTTTGCCTTTGCGCCGCAAGAACATGCCGATTTTGCGCCTGCACTGGGTATGGATTTTGAAACCGCGGCGAATATGTCTGGCGCGCGCTTTACCTTTTTGCGCGGGGCAATGGCGCGGCTTAACCGTGCTTTGGGCCAGTTTATGCTGGATATGCAGACCATGCAAAATGGCTATATTGAGTGCGCGCCGCCATTGCTGGTGCGTGATGAAGCTGTGTTTGGAACAGGGCAATTGCCAAAATTCTCTGAAGATCTGTTTCAGACGACCGATGGCCGATGGTTGATTCCAACCGCAGAAGTCAGCATCACAAATTCTGTACGGGAACAGATATTAGACGGCGCTGATTTGCCGCTGCGCCTATGCGCACTAACCCAATGTTTTCGCTCTGAAGCTGGTTCGGCTGGGCGTGATACGCGCGGCCTGATTCGTCAGCACCAGTTTGAGAAAGTTGAATTGGTTAGCATTGCCACGCCGGAAAAAGCGCAGGCCGAGCATGACCATATGGTCGCATCGGCGCAGGACGTTCTGGAAGCGCTGGAATTGCCCTATCGCACTATGCTGCTTTGCGCAGGCGATATGGGGGCGACCGCGCGGCGCACCTATGATTTGGAGGTTTGGCTGCCCGGGCAGGGTGCTTACCGCGAAATCTCTAGCTGTTCATGGTGCGATGATTTCCAGGCACGGCGCATGAATGCGCGCTATCGTCCGGAAGATGATGGCAGCGGCAGCAAAAAACGCACTGAATTTGTGCATACTCTTAATGGCTCCGGTCTGGCAGTAGGCCGAACATTGGTGGCGATAATCGAAAATTATCAACAGGAAGATGGCGCGGTTGCTATTCCTTCTGTGCTACAGCCTTATATGGGCGGTCTTGCCAAATTGGAGCCTGTCGTCTGATCGCAAATGCGTGGAAAAATATCTTATGAACCGCATAATTTAGCGATCATATAGCTGCATATACATATTAATTATGGAATGCGGCCAAAGACTTGGTACAAAGCAAATATGCAGGGCAGAATATCCTCAACCAAAACTAAGAGAGCGCAGGCCGCGCCATGGCAAGGCCCATGCCGTGCAGCTTTCATTGTGTTGATGGTTTCGGCTTTGTCTGCCTGTATTCCGCAAGGCATTGATAGCAGTAATGCTGGATCGCGCGATGTGCGTTTGCCCAATAATCCGCAATTGGGCACCAACATTGATGATGTGCTGGAAGCGGATGATGTGTGGGAAGCTACGCCCGTTCAGCGTAATGCAGTTGCGGTTAATCAAGCCAGCTATGTTGTTAAAGCAGGTGATACATTGCGCGGCATAGGCAATATTACAGGCGCTGGTTCAGAAGCCTTGGCGCTGGCCAATGGCTTGGAGCCGCCCTTTACCATTTATCCCGGACAAATATTGATTGTTCCGACGGGGCGTTTTCATGCAGTTAATAGCGGCGAAACCGGTATTGCTATTGCCCGTGCTTATGGCGTTGCGTGGCGAGATATTGTCGCGCTGAACCAGCTTGAAGAGCCTTATATTTTGCGCATCGGCCAGCGTTTGCAATTGCCCGGCGGCATAGCCCCAAATACGCAAAACACTATAAATGCACAGGCGTCGGATGATCTGGAGCAGCGCGCTGCTGCTTTCTCTCTTAACATTGATGATATTGTTACTGGCGGCCAACCAGCATTGGCCCGCAATGTTAGGCCTTCTGCCGGCACCATAGTGCCTACTAAGGCGGGGCTGGATGTGCCCATTGATGTGCCGGACGGTTTTACAGGCAAATTTATCTGGCCTGCAACCGGTCCCTTATTGTCCAGCTTTGGCAGCAAAGGCAGCGGTAAAGTGAATGACGGTATTGCAATTGCCGCAGGCAGCGGATCACCATTTGTGGCAGCGGGCGATGGCGTTGTTGCCTATACTGGCAATGCCATTCCTTCTTTGGGCAATTTGGTGTTGGTCGATCATGGCAGTGGCTGGGTTACCGCCTATGGCCATGCCGATATGATTATGGTTGCGCGCGGACAGAAGGTAAAAGCCGGCCAGCGTCTGGGTGTGGTTGGTAAGAGCGGTCTGGTCGATAAACCCCAATTGCATTTTGAGGTGCGCCGCAACCGCAAACCTGTCGATCCAGTGAAAAGGCTACCCGCGCGATGAGTTCTGGACGCCGTTATGGCCAGTTTGAAACATTAAGCCGCCGCTCCGGCATGCCCATATGGCTGGCCATAACATGGCGTGTCGCCTTTGTTGTCGGCCTCATTGCTATCGCCATTGCCGTGCACTGGTTTGATCGCGCTGGCCTGCGTGATGATTATGACGGTGATGTCAGCTTTCTGGATGTCATCTATTTTACGATGATTTCTATCACCACAACGGGCTATGGCGACATTGCACCAGTTACAGAACGCGCGCGCTTATTTGATGCGCTGGTGGTTACGCCGATCCGGGTCTTTGTGGTTCTCATTTTTGTCGGTACGGCCTATAATTTTGTTTTCAAACGCACATGGGATGTTTGGCGTATGCGAATTATTCAGGGAAATCTGCACAATCATATTATTGTTGCAGGCTTTGGAACCAGTGGCCGTGAAGCGGTTGACGAGTTAATTGCACGCGGCACCAAGGCGGAAGAGATTGTGGTCGTGGACCCAAGCGAGGAAGCTTTGGTACCGGCGGAACAGCTTGGCTGCGCTGTGCTGTGCGCAGATGCAACGCGTGATACGGTCATGCTGGATGTTAAAATATCGCGCGCGCAATCCATGATTGTGTCTGCGGGCCGTGACGATACCAGCATATTGATCGTGCTAACCGCGCGGCATTTGGCACATCATGTGCCAATCAGTGTTTGTGTGCGGGCAGAGGATAATGAATTGCTGGCCCGTCAGGCCGGTGCGTCAACCGTTATCAACCCTGTCAGCTTTGCCGGCTTGTTGCTTGCCGGTTCATGCCATGGGCCTAATATATCGGATTATCTCTCTGACCTTGCCTCCATTCATGGCCGCGTCAAACTGGCGCAACGTGAAGTGGCTCAGGAAGAATTGGGCCGCAGTCTGGCAAATATAACATCCGGTGGCCTTGGGGTCAGGATTTACCGCGAAGGCAAGGCATTTGGTTTCTGGCAGGATGAAAGCCAGTCGCTTCAGGCAGGTGATACCATTGTTGAAATTATGCCGGGGAATGGAGAAAAAGACGGGTAATTATCAAGCTAATGATAATCTTGGTCTGTATTGTCAGTCTTTTCCACAAATTACCGTCAAAGCCTGCCTAACTAAAGGGCCTGTCTCTTGCCCCGTAACGGGTTATTGTTCATGAAGGAAAGGAATATGCGGCGATTAGCCATATCGCTCTATCCTGTGAACATAAAGCGGGCGCAGCATAGCGTACCGTTGGGGAAGGCCAGATGAAAGTAACTTTGGAACGCGGCATTTTGCTGAAAAGCCTTGGTCATGTGCAATCCGTGGTTGAGCGGCGCAATACCATTCCTATTCTCTCTAATGTGCTGATTGAAGCCGCTGCAGATGGCAGCGTACGCTTGATGGCCACTGATTTGGATTTGCAAATTGTAGATACGATTCAGGCCAGCACAGTCGAGACACCGGGCGCGATCACTGTTTCAGCGCATACCTTGTTTGAGATTATCCGCAAATTATCCGATGGCAGCCAGGTTTCGCTTGATGCGTCTGATAATAAGATGTTGATAAAATCATCACGCAGCCGTTTCAGCCTGCCGACATTGCCGCGTGATGACTTTCCAGTCATTGCAGAGGGCGATCTGCCAACCAGTTTTGAACTGGCCGCGACAGAATTAATTGCGCTGATTGAAAAAACCGGCTTTGCTATCTCAACAGAAGAGACACGCTATTATCTGAACGGTATTTTCCTACATTCTCTGGATGAAGACCAGCCGGTGTTGCGCGCTGCGGCGACAGATGGCCACCGTTTGGCACGCTATACATTGGAATGTCCAGAGGGCGCAGAGAAAATGCCTGATGTCATTATACCGCGCAAATGTGTTGGTGAATTGAAAAAGCTGTTGGAAGAGCATAGCGCAGCCAAAATATTGATTGAACTGTCCGCCAGCAAAGTTCGCTTTACGCTGCAAAGCAGTATCCTGACTTCAAAGCTAATTGACGGCACGTTCCCCGATTATACTCGGGTCATTCCAACCGGTAATGATAAAATATTGAAGGTTGATCCAGCCGTTTTCCGCGAGAGTGTTGACCGTGTTGCAACAATTGCTTCTGAAAAAACGCGCGCCGTTAAAATGGCATTGGAAAAAGACAAGGTTACGCTGTCTGTTACATCACCAGATAATGGCACAGCGGCAGAGGAACTGTCCGGCGAATATGCTGATGACGCATTAGAAATTGGCTTTAACGCGAAATATCTTACCGATATCCTTAATCAGATAGATACTGACAGTGTTGATGTTCATTTGGCCGATGCCAGTGCGCCAACATTGATTAAAGAAAATGATGCGTCGCCTGCGCTTTATGTTCTGATGCCGATGCGCGTTTGAACGCAATAATGTTAATTTATGCGCAACCAATGCAGTTGGTAATTTTGTAAAATGCTGTGATTAAAGTTTTACCTGACAGGGCGAAAAGCCAGGTGAGGGAAAATAAAATATCATGGGTTTTCAGACAAGTTTATTGGCGCAGCGCGTTGGCAAAATATTGGCGTGTATATTGGTGCTGACGCAAATTACACCGGTTATGGCCGGTGCCAGCCAGCCCTCCACCAATCTGGTGCTCAGCGATGATGTTATCGAATATCGCATCAATGTTCCAGCGGCTGCTAAAAAACCCGTACTGGCCCCAATTATTGAGACAGTAGAAATTGCCTCGCCGCAAAAGGCCGACCCTATATTAGAAGTCGCTGCACAGGCCAACCCAGCATTGCCGCCATTGGAAAGGGCAGGGCAGTTTGTGCTTATGACACAGCAAGCAGTGGCATTTTCCGGCGAAGTTGATTCCTATAGCCCAGAAAATTTCGCACGGATGCTGGAGCATAATCCGGGTATCACAACCTTAGAATTGCATGATGTTGCTGGCACGATTGATGATATTGCCAATTTCCGTCTGGCCCGCATGATCCGTGATGCTGGATTGACCATATATGTGCCCTCTGATGCTTCAATACGCTCTGGCGGCATTGAGCTGTTTGCCGCAGGCGCACGCCGTATCGTTGAGCCGGGTGCAGAGTTTCTGGTCCATAGCTGGCAAGATGATGCGGGCTATGAAGCAGGCGATTATCCTCTATCTGACCCCATTCATCAGGAATATTTGCGCTTTTACCGTGAAATGGGGCTGGCCGCCGATGATGCCACTGGCTTTTACTTGCTTACCAACAGCGCCCCATTTGATGACGCATTGCAACTCTCATTAAACGATCTGGAGCGCTTCGGCTTGATTTAAGCCTTTACTCTGCCGCCATACGCGCGGCCATTGACTGCGGCCCTCTAATTAAGCCTCCGGGGCGTGCTTTTGTAACATTGCCATTTTCAAAGGTTATTTGACCGGATTTGATTGTAAAGTCATAGCCATTGGCGGTTTGTAGCAAGCGTTTACCGCCAGCGGGCAGGTCAAAAGCCAGCCATGGTTTGTTCAGTCCAATGCTCTCTAAATTGATAATATTGATATCGGCAAGATAGCCCGGCTTTAATAAACCGCGATCATTTAGGCCATATAGCTGCGCTGTATCGGCTGTTTGCCGCTTAATGGCATGGGCCAGATCAATGCGTGCGCCATTGCGGTTCTTCACCCAATATTCCAGAAAGAATGTTGTTGCCGCTGCATCGCATATTGTGCCGCAATGCGCGCCGCCATCAGACAGCGAATTTACAGTATCTTCGCGGTGAAAAAGCGGGTGGAGAAAATCAAGATTGCCGTCTGCATAATTCAGAATGGGGTAATAGATCATGCCCTTACCCTCATTTTGCATCATCATATCATAGGCATATTCAGCAGCGGTTATGCCAGCCTTTTCGGCGCGTGCAGCCAGTGATTGCTCGGCTGTTGGTTCGTAATTAAAGCCATCACCCATTTCATATTGCACCATCCAGCCATTGGCGATGACCATGAGAAGTGGCAATAAGTCGCCAGCGTCATCAGGATAGATTGATGGCTCTGCAATAAGCTGTGCCTTAAACTCCGGGTTTTGCAGCTGCTTATATTGGTCTTCCCATGGCTGTTCTTTAATCGCTTCCCAGCTTGGTTTGAACATGAACGGGTGCAGAGTACCGCGCCAAGCCATGATGACGCCATTGCCGCGCAGCGCAATTTGCGCGACGATATTTGCACCCTTGGCATTTTGTTCGGCTGTCGCGGCGATCTGCTCATCCAGCGGCATTTCCTTGGCGATGGATTGCAGCGCGGCAAAGGTAACGGGTAGGCCAGTTTCACGGCTTAAATCACCCATCCAGCCAAATTCATCCCATTCATATTTCAAGTCGGATGCCATTTCAAAAACGCCGTGGCCGACACGGCCCATGGCGCGGCCTATGCCAATAAGCTCTTCCTTTGTTGCGGTTGTGCCAGGGACCAATTCGCCATCAATAGAGCGGTGCAATATAGTGCGTGATGTAGAGAAACCGAGTGCTCCTGCGCGAAGACCTTCCTCAACAATGGCTGACATTTTTTTAATATCATCTGCGGTTGGTACTGCGCCGGGACATTCCCGATCACCCAAAACATAGGCGCGAATTGCGCCATGGGGCACATGGGTGGCTATATCGATAGTGCGCGGCATCTGGTCCAGCGCATCAAGATATTCAGGAAAGGTTTCCCAATTCCAAGTCATACCTTCGGCCAGTGCAGTGCCTGGAATATCCTCAACACCTTCCATCAGGCCAATTAGCCAGTCATGCTTATCTGGCTTGGCAGGGGCAAAGCCAACACCGCAATTGCCCATAACCACAGTGGTCACGCCGTGCCAGCTAGACGGCGCCATTTCATCATCCCATGTGGCCTGACCATCATAATGGGTGTGAATATCAACAAAGCCGGGCGTAACAATCCGTCCGCTAGCATCAATGACCGTGCGGGCAGGGCCGGCAATATCACCAATTGCGGTTATGTTGTTTCCATCAACCGCAATATCCGCCTGATAGGGCGCATCACCGGTGCCATCAACTATAGTCCCGCCACGAATAATCATATCGTGCATCCGTCTCTCCTCTATTTTTTAAAGAGAGTATCAGAATTTGTAGCGGGGTCAAAAAAGTGGATATTAGGCGGCGATATCTTCTTTTTGAGCAGACGCGTCCAGATGTTCGCGGATAAGCGCTAGCGATTCCTCAGCATGGCTCAGCATGAACAAATGACCGCCATTTTCAATAATTTCCAAACGGCTATTGGGAATGAGCGTGTTTAATATCGTACCGTTAAATGGCACCACTATCTGGTCATCACCGCCCATAAGGATAAGCGTTTCTTTGCTCATAAAGGGCAGAAAGGGCGCACTGGTCCAGCCCATCATCGCCAAAAGCTGGTAAAAATAGCCCATTTTTGATGGCGGGGT
This sequence comes from uncultured Sphingomonadaceae bacterium, assembly GCA_964484855.1. Lineage (GTDB taxonomy): Bacteria > Pseudomonadota > Alphaproteobacteria > Sphingomonadales > Sphingomonadaceae > Alterisphingorhabdus. The sequence goes on from CAZAHS010000061.1 coordinate 9,207, forward strand.
TATGCGCGCCACATGTCCATCGGACCCGCTGGTATCACCGCCATATAGTGTGCTGAAATGCTTGGTCATATAATCAGGGTCGATATAGCGGCGCGGGTCCGCCATCTTGCTAAGCGCAGCAAAATTGCCCGGCACCATGAACATGCCTGCCGTTGTTGCCGCCAGGATAAGGCGGTTCACTTTGCCGGGATGCTGCATAGTGAAATGCTGCGCCATCGCGCCGCCCCAGCTAACGCCCATGACATCAACTTGCTCTATGCCAAAACGGTCCAAAATCTGGTCGCTAATCCATGACATAGTAAAGGCATTATAGGGGATAACCGGATCCGGCGAACCGCCAACGCCCGGCATATCAAACATGATGAAGGGGCGTTCTTCCAACATCTCTGCAAAGGGGGCCACGGCCTCCATATTTGCGCCAATACCATTGAAAAACAGCAGCGGAATATTGTTCGAAGCCTCATCAGTGCGCCAGCGCGTTACGCGCAAATCGCGGCCCCCGACATTTTCCATAGTGATTTGCGCTTCGCTTCCCGCGCTCTTTTTCTTAGCCATTTCGGCTCCTTTCGTCAGCGCAGATATTTGCGCTGTCCTATATTTTAAAAATTGTAGCTTGCTATTGGATTAATCCAGAACATATAGGCCGGGCGCTGGCTCCATGGCAGGGTTCTTCTTGCTGCCCATTTTGTCTGGTGCCGGTATTTTGTCGCCAGCCCGCAATTGTAGCCACTCCATCCAATAGGGCCACCAACTGCCCTTTATCTCTTCAGTGCCGGACAGCCATTTATCGACATCCGCTGGCGGTTTTTTCTGCTTATCGGCCGTATTGCCCTTCAGCTTAAAATATTTCGCTTTAGGGTTGGTCGGCGGGTTTAAAATCGCCTGCATATGCCCTGATTGAGAGAGAATGAACTCAACATTCTTTGATCCGAAAAGCTGTGTTGAGCGATAACAGGCCCGCCATGGTGTAATATGGTCCGTTACGCCGCCCAGAATGAACATGTCATTCTTCACTTTTGAAACATCAATATCATGGCCCGCCATGTTTAATTCGCCATGGTTTACAAAGGCCAAACTTTCAAAAATGGTAAGAAAGTCGCCCATAAGGCTGGCCGACAAATTGGTCGCATCGGCATTCCAGAACAAAACGTCAAATGCTGGCGGGTCATCGCCCATCAGATAATTGTTGATGACATAATTCCAGATCAAATCATTGGGCCGTAGCCATGCAAAACCACGCGCCAGCGAATTGCCGGGAATAACATCTTGTTTTGCCGCGCGCTGCTTAGCCAGCTCCAGACTGTTCTGGCTCATCAAAGAACCAGCTTCCAGATCATTTTGTTTAGGATGGAGTACGCACACCATCAACGTCACAGCGTTGATGCGGTCGTCCTTTTCCGCCTCTAATTTTGAAAGCAGAGTGGCAAGTGTCTGCCCACCCGAACAACCGCCCGATACATTGACTTTATCAGAGCCAGTAATCTCACAAATTGCGTCCAATGCCTCGCGGCAGGAAGCGATATATTCTGCCATGCCCCAATGGCCATGTTC
>CAZAHS010000062.1:0-10744 GCA_964484855.1 uncultured Sphingomonadaceae bacterium
CCATCAAAGCCGATATGAGATTGAAAAAGCATCAGCGCAGAGGCAGCGTCACAATTGCCAAAGGCGATGATATTGTTTAATTCAGGGCAGTGCGCACGAAAGCAGTCAAGCGCGGCGGCAATATCATTTTTCGATGATAAAAAGCCGCCATTTTCGCCAGAAGAATCGCCAATTCCCCGCCGGTCAAAACGCATCGCCGCATAGCCTTTGTTGCAGAGTGCTTGGGCGATTCGGGCCTGCCCGGCATGGGCGCCGCTGCGCACTTCATTGCCGCCACTTATTATAAGCAAACCGGTTTTCGGTGCATCATCAGGGCGATCAATGGTGCCATGCAATAATGCGCCATCAATATCAAAGCTGATATGGCGGCGGTTCATGATGCTATCCACTGCGCAATATTCTTGGCCATTGCCTGAGCCATATTTTCGTCATGGCCTGGTTCAACACGCAGCCATAAAGACGTGCCATTTATCCGGCTATCGGCTGGCTTATCATCACCCATAAGCTGAACGCGATGCGCAGAAGCGGGCTTCACGCCAGCCTCTAATGCCGCAGCCATTTTGGCAGAGATATCATAGCCAGCCAGATGCGCGCCGTTTTCCAGCACGTCATCTGTCATATCTTTCAAAGAACGCACAGCCTGACCGGTCTCTCGCGTGCTTGCTAGCTGTGCCCTCGCCAATGTGCGGATTTGTCGCCAGCCATTTACCGGCGCCAAATGCCATTGCGGCAGATAATCTATATGGCCAATAGCCTCGCAGCCAGCGCGCAGAGCCGCGATATGCGTTATCGCGCCATGTTGTGAAATTACATCTGATAATGCTATTTGCCAGTCGGTCAGGGATATATCGGCCAAAGGTCTTTGGCTTTCCAATGTGCCGGGCAGATCAGGCAATATCGCGCTTATAGCATGGTGAGTGGCGAGCGCGCGCATGGTTTGCACCATGAAATGGCGCATTTTATTCGCTTCATCAAAAAATGGAGGAGCCAAGAGCACAATATGTGGGCCATCACCATGCGTGATTAAACAGCGTTCATCATGACCGGCCAGCGTATATAGAGTTGTTTCGATGAAAGAGGCGGCAATTGCCATAAGTGCCTAAGCTGCACGTTTCTGCTGTGTAAAGGCCAGCAAACTGCCATAATTTTCGAAAGTTTCGCCATCGACATCTTCATCATCAATGATGATATCAAAACGGTCCTCTATTTCCGTCAACAATCCGGCAACTGCCATGGAATCAAGTTCGGGCAGAGCGCCAAATAATTCAGTATCGGCATCAAATCCATCGACCTGCTCTTGCTTCAGGCCAAGAACATCACGCAAAATATTGCGCAATTTTGGGTCGCTATCATCGCTGGACTGCTCTTCTTTAGGCAGCTTTGGGTTTAGCTCTACCATATCAACTCATCCACTCTGTCCGATGTCAATATGGCAGAATATACCAATTTGTTTCGGTTATCATTGTCTGTATTCGGCCTTTAGTCGTTCAAGCTTTTGTCGACAAGACCAGAAATAATGCGCTTTGCACCATGCCAAGCCAGATCAGGCCAGGATAATGGGGATTGCGGCCAGTAATAGACTTGCCGGTAACGCGGGCGTGTTTCTTCCATCCAGCCCGCTTTATACGGGTCATCACCGGTGCCAAAATCGACCAGATCAACCTTGTCATTATCAATAACATGTTGGAACAGGGCAGCGCTTAATATGGTGCCGGCAGAGCTTTTCTTTTCAGCCTCATCATAAGCCAATTTGTGGATCAATGCGATGGCGTTATCGACTGTCCATAATTGTGCAGCGACAGCTTGGCCATCCTTATAGGCCAGTCCCAAGCGCAATCCCCCTGCTTCGCTTTCTCTGTGCGCCAGTTCATGCAGAAATTCCGGACTTGCTTCATCCGGTTTCCAGCTTCTTTGATAAACATGCTGATAATCGCCCCAATTTTCCTTATTCAGGCTGGTATCAATGCGCGTGCTAATGCCATGGCTACGCGCTTTCCGGCGCACAGTGGAGCGCATTTGCCCGGAACGTCCACGCCAATATTCATCAAAATTGCGTCCATTAACATGCAATATATGGTTCACATCACATTGCTCATGGCGCATTTGCCAGCCTGTCAGGCGGAAGGCGCGGCGCATTAAAGTGGCCTCCCCATTATCGTCCGGCACATTGTCCAAAGCTATTTTATGTCCGCCCTTCGCAGCAATGGCCGCCATTTTGCGCAGCAATGCCAATTTGGTAATCTCATCATAATCACCGCCAAAAGCGGGGCCAGTGACGAAGCTATAAAAATTGGCAAGCGGCCCAAAACGACCGGGGATTTTTGTACCTGAAAGAAACAGCCAGACATGGGCTTTACTATCAATTGCCTCAACATAATAAGCGCGCATTGCGCGATCATTCAGGCAATGACGGTGCAGGCTTTCCAGCCAATCATAGCGATAGAACAGGTTTTTTTGATTATTGCGCGACAATTTTTGCCCGGCAAATTGCGCCAGCGCTTCAAAGCTATCGAAATATTCACCATAAACGTGCATATCATGCGCATAGCCCGATGCCGGAAGCTGAGAAAGGCCATTAATATTTGTCATGGACGATGCGCCAACCCTAGGATTAGTGCCTGATGAGGCGTTGGTGGCAGAAATGCCGGTGTCAAAAGCCATAGATCATCTCGCTTTGCGCGGGGCAGGAAATAGTGACGCGCTGATATTGCGCAGCACTGTTCTTAGCTATGATATGTTAAATCTCCGTATCGCTATACTTGCGCAGTGGTTATCTGCGCAGGGGCTGGCCAAAGGTGAGCGGGTTGCAACCTGGCTGAACAAGACAGAAATTGCCTGCCTTATGCCGCTGGCTGCTGCGCGTGCGGGTCTGGTTCATGTGCCAATAAATCCGCTGCTAAAGCCTGCACAAATTGCCCATATATTATCCGATAGCGGGGCAAGGTTGCTTATTTCTAATGCGGCGCGGCTTAGCCTTATTGATGCTGATATAAGCACCGAAGATACGCAGCTTATTGAAGATAAGTCTTTGCAAATAATATTGGATGGCGAGGTAGATATAGATCCATCATGGCTTACCCCGTCCGATCATGACCCTGATGATCTGGCCGCTATTTTATATACCAGCGGTTCAACTGGCAGGCCCAAAGGCGTGATGCTAAGCCATCGCAATTTATGGCTGGGTGCCATAAGTGTTGCGCATTATCTGGGCCTACAGCAATATGACCGCACCTTGTGCGTATTACCGCTCAGCTTTGACTATGGGCAAAATCAGCTCTTCTCCACTTGGTATGCTGGCGGGGCGTGCTGCCCTATAGATTATCTTACTCCGCGTGATGTTACCAAAGCATTGGCGAAATATGGGATTACAACTCTGGCCGCGGTGCCGCCTTTATGGATTCAATTGACCGAGCAGGATTGGCCAGAAGCAGCAACGCAGCGATTGCGGCGGCTGACCAATAGCGGCGGCGCGCTGACGCCCGGATTGATTTCTGCCTTGCGCGAAAAAGCGCCAAATGTCGATATTTACCCAATGTATGGCCTAACCGAGGCGTTCCGTTCCACCTATTTGCGCCCTGATCTGGTTGACCAGCACCCAACATCAATGGGCACGGCGATTCCCTTTGCCGAAATTCTATTGGTAGACGGGCAGGGCAAGGTTGTTAAAGGGGCGGGTGAAGGCGAGTTGGTGCATGCTGGGCCATTGGTCGCGCAGGGCTATTGGCGCGATGAAAAGCGTACACAGCAACGTTTCAAACCTGCGCCCAAAGACGCGTTTTATGGCGGCATGGCGGTATATTCGGGAGATACTGTGCGGCGCGGTGATAACGGCCTGCTCTATTTTATCGGACGAGATGACGCGATGATAAAATCATCTGGCAACCGCATTAGCCCGACCGAGGTTGAAGAGGCGGCGATGGCATCAGGATTGCTAGCAGAGGCAGTGGCGCTGGGCAGGCCGGATGAACGGCTGGGCGAGGCGGTAATATTGGTGGCGCGGTCAGCAGGTGATTTAAATGCGCAACCCCAGCAGGATATGATAAAATTACAGGATGATATAACCGCGTTTATGAAATCTTTGGTTCCCGCTTATATGTTGCCGCAAACTATTATTTTGCGCGAGCAATTGCCGCGCAATGCCAATGGCAAAATTGACCGCAATTTGCTTGCAAAGGAATTTGGCAAATGAATGCCGCAAGTGCAGCTCCTGACAAAAAGCCTATAAAGGCCAAGCCTTTCGGCCCTGTACCGGATGGCTTTCCATGGGTTGATGGAAAGGTTCATATTGCGGGTAAGCCGGTTGCAGAGCGAATAGATGATATAGGCGCAACCCCTGCTTTTCTATACGATGCAAAGCTGCTCGATCTTAAAATGGATGCATTGCGCGCAGCGATGCCGCAACGGTTAGCGATTCATTATGCAATGAAGGCCAACCCTTACGCACCTTTGCTGCGCCATATGGTTGGCTTATGTGACGGCATTGATCTGGCGTCCGGCGGCGAATTGCAAATCGCGCTTGAAGCCGGAGCACAGCCTGAGAAAATGAGTTTTGCCGGCCCTGCAAAAACGGATGCCGAGCTAAAGGCAGCAATATCTGCTGGCGTTACCATAAATTTGGAATCCGAAAACGAAGCCAAACGCGCCATCATCATTGGTGAGCAGCTAGGCATTACCCCGCTTTTGGCGGTGCGCGTTAATCCAGATTTTGATTTGCGCGGCTCTGGCATGCGCATGGGTGGCGGTGCCAAGGCTTTTGGCGTGGATCAGGAACGTGTGCCCGACCTTGTTCGCTATATAATGGATGCAGGGGGGCATTGGCGGGGCTTTCATATCTATGCCGGGTCACAATCGCTGGATAGCGCAGCTCTGGCAGAGACGCAGGCCAATACGATTGCGCTTGCTGCGCGTCTTGCCGAAAATATTGGCAGCGCGCCGGAGCATATTAATCTAGGCGGCGGATTTGGTATTCCCTATTTTTCTGGTGACCAGCCGGTTGATCTTGCCATTATCAGCGAAGAATTGGAGCGGCAATTTGCCAATCTGCCGGATATTCTGGCTGACTGTCATTTCGCAATAGAATTGGGCCGTTATCTTGTCGGTGAAGCGGGTATTTATGTGACCCGCATAATTGACCGCAAAATCAGCCATGGTGAGATTTTTCTGGCGTGCGATGGCGGGCTGCATCACCAATTGGCGGCCAGTGGTAATTTTGGCACGGTGGTGCGGCGCAATTACCCTGTTTCATTGGCCCAGCATGGCGATGGCCCAGAAGAAATTGCGAACATTGTGGGATGCCTTTGCACCCCGCTTGATAGGTTGGGGGACCGTGTATCCCTGCAAAGAGCGGACATCGGCGATCTGGTGATAATTTACTGCGCAGGTGCTTATGGGGCTTCTGCAAGCCCTGTAAATTTTTTGGGCCATGGAGCGGCCAAAGAAATTTTACTTCATGAGACAAATTTACGATAAATTACAGTTTCTTATAAAAGAAATGTATCGTTTACTTTTGGTTAACCATATTATCCGGCTATAATCCGTCATTTCTACTATGAAATGATTATTATGAAGTAATGGCAAATCGATTGTTAAAGTCCCACGCAAAAGTGATCCAATATGGGGCAATGCGTGGTTACCAACTATTAACAGCGCAATCCTAACGGTCTGTTCACCCTTTTCATATTATAGACAGTGTTCATTGCATATTATCAGGCAGGGACTGAACTTTTTTGGGTCAAGCCGATACATACGCAATAACGGGACAAATTTTATGCGACGCGAAAAATTACTATTTCGACTTACCTTGCCGCTGAGTGTGCTGACAATGGTGACGGCATGTGGCGGCTCTTTGCCGCCGCCGCCGCAGATATCAAGCACGACGCCGATTAGCGATGAATATATTATTGGACCTTATACAGGGCTTTCTATATTTGTATGGCGTAATCCAGAGCTGACAACACAGGTTACTGTGCGTCCTGATGGCCGAATCAGTACGCCATTAATTACTGATCTTGTTGTGGCGGGCAAAACGCCCACCATGGTGGCGCAGGATATTCGGTTGCAATTGTCGCAATTCATTAAAGACCCGATTGTATCTGTAACCGTAACAGATTTTGAAGAAGGCGGCGTTAGTTCGCAAGCTGTGCGGATTGTAGGGGCCATTGAGCGCCCTGCATCAATTCCGTTTCGTGCTGATCTAACATTGCTGGATGCCATTATTGCGGTGGGCGGACTGTCAGAATTTGCAGCAGGTAATCGTGCGCGCTTGCAAAGAGTTGACCGCCAGACAGGCAAGCCGGTTGAATATCGTTTGCGCTTAAGCGATCTGGTCAAGCGCGGGGACACAAGCGCAAATGTGCGTTTATTGCCCGGTGATGTGATCATTATCCCGCAAAGCAGTTTTTAACGCGGGACGTATATAAGAGCAAATATACGAATGCGATCATGGCCATGCCCAAGGCAGCCAATCACATTCGAAATGCATTAAAGGGTGATCGATGAACGGTTTATATGATGAATTCAGGATTGCAGTACACAGCGTCTGGCAAAGGCGCTGGCTGGCACTTGCTATTGCCTGGGTAATTTGCCTGCTCGGCTGGCTGGCCGTTGCAATGATCCCCAATTCCTATGAATCCACAGCGCGTATATTGGTGCAGATGAAAACCATTTTGCCCAATGAAAACCGGCTGGATGCTCAGGAGCGTGCCCGCGAGATCGAGCAGGTGCAGCAATCACTAACGTCCGCCGTTAATCTGGAGAAAGTAATTCGCTCAACCGATTTGGGGCAGAATATCTCTACGCCGCGTCAGATGCAGGGCAAAGTATCGTCTCTGCGCGGTAATATCAGCGTTGTTGCACAGGATGAAGGCTTTTTTGAAATTTCGGCGCGTTCATCTGATCCCAATATGAGCGACGGAGAAAATGCTCGAATATCGCGTGATATCGTTCAGAAATTAATCGATATTTTTGTTGAAGAGAATTTGGCCGGTGGCCGCGGTGAAACGCGTAAAACGTTGAAGTTTCTTGACGATCAGCTTGCCTCACGGCAGATTGAACTGGAAGAGGCGGAAGCCAAAAGAGTGGCTTTTGAAACCCAAAATCTGGGATTATTGCCCGGCTCTGGTTCTATCGGTCAGCGGCTTTCCCGCGCTGATGACGAACTGCGCAGGCTCAATGCAGAGCTATCATCTGCGCGCGCTTCGCTAAATGCTATGAACTCTCAGCTTGGCAGAACTTCTCCAACGATCAGCACGCCCGGATTTTCCGGCGGCGGTGGCGGCGGTGCACGCGCCCAATTGTCTCAGGCAGAACAACGTCTCTCTGTAATGCGGGCGCGTGGGCTAACCGATCAGCATCCTGATGTTATTTCTGCGCAGCGTGAAATTGCCGATTTGCGCGGACGGGCGGCAAGAGAGCCGAGCGGAAGCAATACGATTACACAGCCCAATCCTGCCTATTCCTCATTGCAAAGCCTGCAAGCGGAACGTCAGGCTAATGTCTCGGCTTTGGAGCAGCAAAAGGCTGTGCTGGAAGCAGATGTTGCAAGCTTGCGCGATAAACAAACGACCGAGCCTGGCCTTGCTGCTGAACAATCCCAGCTAAACCGCGATTATGAAGTATTGAAAAACCAATATGACGAGCTGCTGGAGCAGCGCGAAGCATTGCGTTTGCGCGGTCAGGTACAAACTGAAACTGACGCACTGCGCTTCAGTGTAACCGATCCGCCAAGTGCGCCAACTTCGCCCGTTGATCCGAATCGTCCATTATTGCTTTTGATGGTGTTGGTTGCCGGTATTGGCGGCGGTGTAGCAGCAGCATTTGCGCTGGCCCAGATAAAGGCAAGCTATGCCACAGCGGACCGTCTTGCAAAAGCTGCCGGACTGCCGGTTATCGGTTCGATATCGCATACTTTAACAGGTGCGCAGCGCGCCATCCGCAAGCGGCGTATGCGTTGGTTTTACGGCGCTACTGCCGGTCTGTTGGTCATTTTCGGCGTATTGCAAGCGCTTGAAGTGGTCGTCCGCGGTTCTGTGGTGTGAAGGGTAAGAAGATGACTGAATATAAGCCCTTAAAAGGCACGAATGATAGCCGCGCATCCCTGTTAGAAAAAGCAGCGGATCGTTTTGATCTGGCCAATATCGGCAAGCTTTCGCCGACTATTGATAAAAAAACATTGCCAGAAAGCCCCAAAGCCGCGCTCCCAAAAGCCGCGCTACCAGAGGCCGCATCGGGCGAAATACCATCGCCCAAAAGTATGGAGCCGGTTCGCACGCCGCAAATGGATAGCCGCCCTATTATTGATGAAGGCGTTATCGATGAAGGCGTGAGCGAAGATAATATTGCGCTTCCCTCCCAGCAATTGCTGCGCGGTGAAGCTATGCAGGCGGCGCCTGTGCCATCACCAAAGCCTGCATCCATGCCAAATACTGCGCCGCCAATGGAGAAAAACCTTGCGGCTGTTAAATCATCGCGTCCGGTACAGGAGATTGACCGGGCTGCGTTAAAAGCGGCTAACTTCATCGTTCCAGATGGGCCGGTAACCGGTCTTTCAGAAGAATTCCGCATCGTAAAACGGCAATTGCTGTCACATGTGTCCTCAAGCCGGTCCGGCGCATTTGATAAAATGGCCAGCCGTATTTTGATTTGCTCGGCTCAATCGGGCGAGGGCAAAACATTTTGCGCCATCAATCTTGCGCTCTCAATAGCAGCGGAGCAGGATTATAACGTCCTGCTGATTGATGCGGACTTTGCCAAACCTGGCGCCAGCACAATTTTCGGCCTTAATAAACAGGCCGGACTTATGGATGCGCTAAGCAATGACGAATTGGCATTGGGCGATCTTATCGTGCCGACTGATATTCCCGGATTTTCTATCCTGCCTGCAGGTAACCGCACCAACCGCGATACGGAATTTCTAGCCTCGACGCGCACTGGTGATGTTCTTGACCGTTTGGCCGAAGAAGATTCGCGCCGCATAATGATATTTGATTCACCGCCCGCATTGGCCGCTTCACCGGCCTCTGAATTGGCCTCCCATGTCGGGCAGGCCGTTATGATTGTGCGGGCCGACAAGACCAGCGAGACCTCACTACGCGACGCTCTAAGCCTCGTTGCGCGCTGTGAGAAAATCCAATTGATGCTCAACGGGGTAAAATTCTCGGCAACCGGACGCAGTTTCGGTTCCTATTATGGATATGGAGAAGAATAATGGCCTATGTTTTTAACGGGCTAACCAGTCGCTTTGCGCTTGGCGTTATATTGATGGCGGGGACTGCACCAGCAGCCTATGCCCAGCAATTGCCGGTAGACGATGGCGCTTTTGCTGAACCCGCTGGTGATCAGAGTGATGACCGCTCTTCGCGCCGCACGACAATCACACCCTATCTGGAAATTGGGCAGGTGCTGCTTGCGCAATTGACCCCGGGCGATGAAGTGCTGACCTATAGCACTGTTGCTGCTGGATTGGATGCGTCAACCCGCACAGCGCGGGCAGAGGGCCAGATCAGTGTGCGCTATGAACGCCGAATTTCTTATGGTGATGATATTGGCGATCAGGATATTATTAGCGGTATTGCGCGCGGCAGTTACTCGGTTCTGCCCGGCGCTTTGACATTCGATGCAGGCGCATTGGCGACCCGTACGGTGATTGATGCGCGCGGCGTTCAGCCGGGCAATCTGGTTGGCAATATTGATAACCTGACACAGGTCTATACCGCTTTTGCAGGGCCGACTTTGGCCACCAATGTTGGCTCTGTTTCTGTGAACGGGCTTTATCGCTTTGGTTATACCACTGCGGAAAGTGAGAGCAATATCGGCATCGCGACTGGGCAGCCAGCGCTTGACCTGTTCAATGACAGTTTCAGCCATGTCGCCAATGCCAGTATCGGCCAGCAACCCAATGTTTCGGGCCTGCCCTTTGGTTGGTCATTAAGCGCGGGCTATCGCCGCGAAGATACCAACCAGCTCGATCAGCGCTTTGAAGATATTTCCGCACGCGCAGATTTAACGCTGCCCATTACACCCACTGTGGCCTTGGTCGGCGGTATTGGCTATGAAGACGTATCGGTTAGCGAGCGCGATGCCTTGCGTGATGCTGCTGGCAACCCGATTGTTGGCGCAGATGGCCGTTTGGTCACCGACAGCGCTTCGCCGCGGCTTTTGTCTTTTGATACAGATGGTTTGATCTGGGATGCCGGTGTGTTGTGGCGCCCGGGCAGACGCACATCGTTAGAAGCCAGAGTTGGCCGCCGCTTTGGCAGCACAACCTATATTGGTAATCTAAATTATCAGCCCAATTCGCGCACGGTTTTCACCATTTCGGCCTTTGACACAATTGCCGGTTTTGGCGGTTTGCTGAACAATAATCTGGCGCAATTGCCAACGCAATTTGATACATTCCGTAATCCGCTTTCGGGTGATCTAAACAACAATATTTTGGGCAATGGCAATAATGTGTCGTTTAACAATGCGCTGCAAAGTGCGGCCTCTTCTATCTTCCGCACACAGGGCGTTACGGCGGCATTATCGACCCAATTGGGCAGCTGGCAGACAGGTTTTGCAGCTGGATATAACCGCCGCCGCTTCCTGAACTCTGAGGTTGGTGCGCTTGCAGAGATTGCTGGCAATGTGGACGAAAATATTTTCGGTACATTCTTTGCCAGCACACAGGTGGACCAGTCATCATCATTCAACGCTGCTGTTTTCGCCAATTATCTCAACAGCGGATTTGAAGATGCTGGTGATGTGC
>CAZAHS010000063.1:0-10335 GCA_964484855.1 uncultured Sphingomonadaceae bacterium
TCGCACTGGCAGAGGCGAATGAGACAATAGCGGGCTGGATTTATGATCCGGTACGTAAGCGCATGTGCCATGGCTATCGCGGCCATGGTGCTTTTATAGATGGTCAGCAGGCCCATGTATCAACGCAGCAGCCCGATCGCATAAAAGCGGCATTGGCGATGCGGTATATGAATGATGCACAGAGAGAGCGCGCGCAAAATATTGTTAAAGACCGTTTTGATCTCATACCCATCCCCAATTGCGCAGCGGAGCAATATCCGCTGTTGCTAAGCGGCGAGCATCATTTCACCATTTTTGAACGGACCCTGCCATGGGATCATGCGGCAGGTATTTTGTTTTTAAATGAAGCAGGCGGCAAAGTCGCGCGCTGGGATGGCACTGACTACCGCCCGGGGGATGACCGTAAAGGTCTGCTCGGCGCGACAAACCCGCTTATTTGGGATGCCGTCGCCGAGCTGTTTGATTATAGATTATAATCGCATTGGTTAGCCAGCAGCGATGCTTTGGCCAATCCAGTCTGCCAATTGGCTTTTGGGCGCAGCACCCACTTTGGTGGCGGCTGCTGTTCCGCCCTTAAACAAAATCATGGTCGGAATGCCGCGCACACCGAATTTTGCCGGGCTATTGGGGTTGTCATCAATATTGACCTTGGCAATGGTCACTTGACCCGCCATTTCGTCGCTCAATTCTTCTAAAGCGGGGCCGATCATTTTGCATGGGCCGCACCATTCTGCCCAGAAATCGACCAATACAGGGCCATCAGCATTTAACACATCTGCTTCAAAACTATCATCAGTTACAGCTATCGTCGCCATAATATATCTCCTTTAATTCTGAATTAGCGCTTTTGATACGCGTTGCAAGGCGCAGCGATCACAAGATTTCTTGTCAGGCAAAAAGCCAGCCTTGCCCTGCCTGCCTTAACTTCTCCTGATCGAGCCAGAAAAGCCGCGCATTTTGGGTGAATAATAAACCCAGTTCAATTTCATGGTCAGGATATGTTTGAGAAAGCGCAGCACTATAGGCCGCCATTTGCCGCATATAAGCGCGGGAAATATCACCGCTTTGTTCAGGCGGATTACGACCGGTTTTAAAATCAACTGCGCGCACAATATTGTCACTGACAATTAGCCGGTCAATCGCCCCGTTAATCACTATACCGTTTACAGTTGCTGCAAAATTGACCTCTGCCATGGCATCAGGCCCAAAGACATCACGCCATTCAGGATTGTCGATTACATCAATAGCGGTTTGCACCATTTCATCAATCATTGCAGCGCTTATTGCGGTCGCTCTGCGTTCCAGCCATCCCCGCGCTGCACTGGCCCTATTTGCGGTGCTGACATCGGGCAAACGCTCAAAAAGCTGGTGCAGCAATGTACCGCGCAGCGCGGCAATCTGTGCTTTATTGCCAAGACTTGGCGGCGAAGCCCAATCATCATCCCCTAAAGAGGAGGGCGCGAGCGGGCGCGGCGGGCGCGCCTCTTGTGGCGCATTTTGCAGGGCCCATAATGGTAAATCGGGCTTATCATCATCGGGTGCTTGGGGTTTTTGGGCTATGCCACCGGCCTTAAAAACCGGCGCTTGGCCATAAAGCTGGCACCCACCCCATATCGGATCCGCATTCGGCTCTAGCCCCTGTAATTTCATGGCGTCATCCGCCTTTTTATACCAGCTATCATCCGGCATGGCAGGGCCACGGGATGCTTCCAAACCAGCAAGGCATAAATGCTCTTCCGCGCGTGTCATAGCGACATAGGCCAAGCGCCAATGCTCGGCCAAAGCGCGTTCTTTTGCCAAAATATTGGCTTCTAAAACTGGTCCGGCCATTAAATCTTTTGCAACTGGCCATAGGGGCAGATCAAAACCGATACCGTCAATCTTAATAGGCAGTTCAACATTTTGCTGTTTTGCACTTTTGGGGTTAATATGACTATCGGCCATAATCACAATTGGCGCTTGCAGACCCTTGGCACCGTGCACCGTCATCACCCGCACTTCATCATTGCTAACAACATCACGCGTAAGTTCACTATCAATCGCGTCAAACCAATGAAGGAATGTCTGCATCACTGGCTGATGATTTTGTTGATAGGATTGGGTAATCCCCAAAAATTCTTCAATCGGGTCCAGACACTCATTGCCCAGCCGCGCGGTTAGCTTGGCCCGGCCTTCCAGCTTGCCGCTTAAAATAGTTTCAAAAAAGTCATAGGGCGTGTCATAATCCGCCATCGCCAAAATATCGAAAAGCGGTGCGATACGCACGTCATCGCGCGGCAAGCTATCACGCAAATGCCGCCATAAAGGCACAGCTTTTGCCCTATAACCCAGTTCATGCAATTCTTCATGGCTCCAGCCGATAAGCGGAGAGACAAGCAGGCAGGCCAGATTAAGGTCATCCTCTGGTTGCAAGGTAAAGCGCGCAGCCGCGCAAAGATCGCGAACTGCCAAAGGTTGGCCTATGCGCAGCCTGTCCATGCCTGCAACACTGACATTATGGGCATAAAGGCGATTAACGATAAGACGTGCAAGATCGCCCCGCTTTTTTACCAGGATCATCACATCACCGGCATTGGCCAGCCGCTCTTTTTTCTCCAGATAAAGCCCTTCATCGAGCCAGCGGCGTATCTGTAGCGCTATATTTTCTGCCAGCATCCTTTCAGGTTTGCTGAACCATCCATCACCTTGGTCATCATCATTCCCGTAATTGCCGCTATCATTTGCGTCATCATTCGCATCATCGGCTTTGGCAATAGGTTGCCACAGCATAACAGATCCAGGCTGCGGCAACCCTATATGCGGCGCGGCAGGCTCTGGCAGTTCCAGCGCATCATATCCCAGATTTGCCAGCAACAGGTCAACAAAGTCCAAAACGGGCTGAGCAGTGCGGAAGCTTTTGGCCAAAACCGGCTTATGCATAATGCCGTCGGCTTCTTCCAATTTCTTAGTAAAATGCCCGCGCGCGGCCTCATAATTAAACGGGCTGGTGCCCTGAAAGCTGAATATAGCCTGTTTAAAATCCCCCACAGTGAAGAGCGTACGCTGTTTATCGCTCTGTGCGCCCTCTCCTGCAAAAAAGTCCGATGTCAGCGCCAATATAATAGCCCATTGCAGAGCGTTGGTATCTTGCGATTCATCGACCAAGATATGGTCAATGCGCCGGTCCAGCTTATAACGCACCCATTCGGCCATGGCTTTGCGGTTGAGCAAAGCAGAGGTGTTGCGAATAATATCATCAAAATCCAGCTTGCCCTCTCGCGCCTTGGCCGCGTCAAGCGCTTTGCCAAATGCCCTGCCCGCCTTGAGCGCAGATATATAAATACCCGCATAAGCAAGAAGCCGTGTTTTTTCCTGATACACCAAAAGCTGATCGACCAGTGCAGCGGCTATTTGGTTATAGTTCGGCTCCGCCTCAATAAGCTTTTTTGAGGTTACCTTAAAATCCCCATCCTTTTTTAGGAAAACCGGAATTACCTCATCGAACATCTCGGCTCTGGCTGCTATATCGGCGGATAACCAGGCTGAGAATAATGCACTGCTCTCCTTACCTTTTTTTGCGTTCCAGCTTAAATTGGCAAGTCTTATGGCATCAATATTGCCGCGCTCAATATATTCATCAGCCAGATATCGCTTCAGATTGTCCGCATCGTCATCAGGCTCTAGCCCCAATGCCGAAAATATAGCCGGCTGCATATCTTGCGGCAATTTTTCCCATATATCCGGCTTGCCGCCGCAGCGCAGCAGAAAGTTGGTGACCGTCTCTTGATCTTGCAGCAGACTAAGTGATCTGACTGTTTCCAACATATTGGGCTCAGTGGCATCATCGTGATGCGCGCCGCCTTGCAATATCTGGTTTAGGGTTTCATCTATAAGCTGCGTTTTGTCCTGATCGTCAAGCGCGGTAAAACCCGGCGTAATGCCTGCTTCAATAGGGAAATTGGCAAGCAGGCTTTGGCAAAAACTATGTATTGTCTGAATAGCCAAGCCGCCGCCTGGCGCATCGAGAACGGATGCAAACAAGGTACGCGCTTTTGCGCATGCCTCTGGCCCTGCTGGCGCACCAATGGCATTTAGATCGCGGGCCAGTACAGTATCATCCGCCTGAACCCAGCGCGCCAGATCAGTGCTGATACGTTCCGCCATTTCAGCGGCGCCCGCCTTGGTAAAGGTCAGGCATAATATATTTTCTGGTCTAACGCCTGGCTGCATCAACAGCCGAAAAACCCGCGCGGTTAGCACCTGTGTTTTACCGGTTCCCGCAGATGCGCTAAGCCAAATCGTCTCTTGCGGCTCAACAGCCTCTTGCTGGTCTTCTGTAAGGGGGTAAAGCTGTTTAGCCATTGCCCGCGCTTTCTTTTGCGCCTGATACCAGCACAGCACGGCCAGACCATTCCTCCAAACGCATTAAATGGTCATAATCATTATAACCTTTATAGTCTGGATTTGCTTCAGCCGTAAAAGGCTCATCACCCAATATCCAACGGTCTAGAGCTTCATTCAGATAGTTGCGCATTTCGGGTAGGAAATCATCCCATAAAAGGCCAGTTTTCTTACCCGGGTCTTTAATCGGTGCCTGACGCTTGCCAAAGCCCGTCTTTTCCTTATTGCGCGCCAATGACCAATATTCGACCCTGCCCACCTTGGTCTTATCGCCGGGGAAGCCGCCTTCCTCTGCAATAATAGAAAGCACCCCCATTTGCATGGCATAACCCTTTGCCACCATGGCTGCACTAGGCGGATTTCCGGTCTTATAATCTATAATTATCAGATTACCCTCGGCGTCTATATCCACTCTGTCTGCTTTACCGGACAGGGCTATACCGCGATAGTCCATGCGTCCCCATTCTTCTGCAAATAATATGTGGCGGCCTTGGGCGGCAAGCGCGTCTGTCTCTTCCCCTATCCAAGCAATGGCATCATCAAGGCGCGGTCTCCAAAACGCCTGTAACAGCGGGAAATTACCCTGTGCAGACCAAAAAGCCTCTACGCGCGGGGCCAATTTTGCTGTAATGCCGCCATCTTCCTTCACCCATTGCTCCAGCACATCATGCACCATCGTGCCACGCCAAGCGGCACTGGGCGGAGCATCAGGCGGATCAAGCGAACGCAAGTTCATTATCTTGCCTGCATAAAAGGCAAAGGGAATACCGCGCAGACGGTCCATATCTGTTGCCGATATAGCAACCTGCCTTTGTTCAGCGCTTGGTTCAGGCGCAGGTGCTGATATCGTCACTTGCGGCTTATACCGGTCAAGCATGCGCGCCATTGTCAATATATCATCATCACGTTGCAAACGGCTGTCCAGAACCGCCTTTATGCGCTGTAAAAAGGGCGATGCTATGGTAACTTCAGACATTGTCTTTTTAGAACGCACCAACACGCATTCAGGTGCGCCAAGCGCACTGGCCAAATCATGCGCGCTAAGCCCATTGCTATAATCCAATGTCGGCATCCCCAATTTGCGGCGAACGACCGGCGCCAGAAAAGGATCCCCTTTTGATTTTTGTGGCCATGTTCCAGCATTTAACCCTGCACAGATCATTATATCAGCGCGTTGCAGCCGTGCCTCCAACAGGCCGTAAATCGCGATACGCGGATGCTGGCCATAGCCAGGGCGCACTGCAATATCCTGCAAAAAGCCGCGCAGCAGAGCAGGCAGCTCCATGACTGCGCAAGACACATCATTTTGGAGCAATTGTTCATCTAATGCGCGCAAACGGTCGGAAAGTGCCCGCCCGGCGGTCCCTTTCCATATATCTCCATTGGTCAGCGCATTTGCACATTCAGCCAATTTACGCAGGCACATTGCCAATGACTGCTCTTCATTTGCCATGGCAGCAACAGCTTGAAAAAACTGCTCATGAATTTGCTGCCAGACTTTAGGCAAATTGCGCGGGCTGTTTTCATCGCCATCTTCACGGCCCTTTTTTGGCCGCGATAATCTTGCAGCAGTATATTCCTCTATTTTCTTAGCAATAGCACCCAGCCCTAAGCCAAGTCGCGGTCCGCGAAGTGCCATATCCATGGCCCTAATCTGTGTCAGCCAATCCTTGCGCTCTATATCGCCGCGCACCAATGGATGTTTCAGCACTGATAAAAGGTCCGTCGCTGAAAAATCGCTGGCCAAACATTGTGCAATACCAAGCAACAGGGTCGCAGGCGGGGTGTCACACAGGCCGCGGCCCGCACTGTCATCTGCCTCTATGCCCCAGCGCTGTAAATGGTTGGCAATGCGCCGCGCTAGCAACCGGTCAGGCGTAATAATGGCAATCCGCTTTTCCGGCGTTTCCAGTGCCTTTCTGGCGATAAGAGCGATTGCCTGTGCCTCTTCCCCCAATGTTTCTGTTTCAACCAGCCTTACATTGGGTAAGCGTCGCTCTGGCGCAGGCAAGTTTTGCCATGTGCCGCTAAAATGCGCGGGCAGGAAAATATGGCTAATGGTGCGGCTGGTAACAGGCGGCGCTGCATTATCGCCAGAGCGGTGCCAATGGCTTACCTCATCTCGCCGCACATCCATGCGGTGCAGCAAAAGGCGCATATGATATTGCGGATGATTAATCTCTCCATTGCTGAAATCATCATAAACTATATCATCGCCATCCATTCGCGCGGCAAACAGACCTTCCCACACATCCTCTTCCAGCGCGAGGTCAAGTCCTGGAAAAACAACACTGCCATTGGCGCTAAAGGCAATGCTTTTTAGTAAGCCCGCCACAGCAGGCGCAGGGGTTGTGATACCCGCCGCCATAATATCGCGCCCCTCTCCCATTTTGCGCAAATTATGTGCAGCATTGGCCAGCAACGCATTGCGCCGCGAAACGGCGTCTATAAGGCCATTATCCTGCAAATATTGCAGCCAGCCCTGACCGACATATTGCACCATTTTTAGCGAATCCTGCCAATGCGAGGCCAGGTCATCTTGATGCTCTGCCACCACATCATTCAAATCGGCCAGATCACGCTGCTCCACAAAAAGCTGATCCAACAATGTGCCAAATTCTCGCGCCAGCCTGAATATCTCTGGGCGGCTATGCTGCATATTATTGCGCTGTGCATATTCACGCACCAGACGCGCCAGCGCAAATTGCCGGTGCACAGCATCTACAGCCGGCGCAATCGCTGCGTCATCCTCCAAACTGTCAAGCGATGCACCAATCGATTCGTCCAGATCAAGATCACCAATCGCCACCATTTTGGGCAGAATCAAACCACCATCAGATTGGCGCACAAAGGCCTCACTTATCGCTCGTACAGCGCGTTGATTGGGCACCAACATAGTGAGGCGCGAAAGGCCGTGATGATATTTGCGATACCGCGCGACCAGACCAGCGGTTAAAGCATCAGCAAAACCGCGATGCGGCGCGATGGTGTAAAGGCTGGGCCTTATATTCTGGTCAGCCCGCTTATCAGCCACCGCGCAGCATTTCCTCGGTCGGCGCTATGGCATCGGGTGTACCGACATCAAACCATTGCCCCTCATGCAATACGCCGTGCAAGCGGCCTTGCGCCAATGCCCTGTCCCAAAATATACGCGTTGAAAATGCACCTTCGGGCGGATTATCGAGCAGTTTTTTGGAAACCAGTTGAATGCCGGTAAAGATATAGGGCGCTACCCGTCCGCTTTTGCGCCAACTTATCTGTCCCTCTGCATCCAGATGGAAATCACCGCGCCCTTTATGGTGATGGGCATTTTTGTGCGGCACCAACAATAATAGCGCGTCCATTTTGTCCGCATCCCAGCTATCGCTTAAAATACTAAAGACATTGCGCGGCCCATCCATCCAGATATTATCACTGTTAAGACAAAAAAACGGGTCACTATCAATCAAAGGCAGCGCCTTGACCATGCCGCCACCGGTTTCCAGCAAAGCTTCACGCTCATCAGATATTTTTACCGCAAGTGGATATTTTAGATCAGCCAAATAGCCCTCTAGTGCGTCCGCCAGATAGTGAACATTTACCACAGACTTGGTAATACCGGCATCGGCCAGATGTTCATAAACATGCGCAATCATCGGGCGGCCAGCGACATGCACCAATGGCTTGGGCCGTGTCGCGGTTAATGGCCGCATGCGCTTGCCAAAGCCTGCCGCCATAATCATTGCGGTATCGCTGGCCAGATTGGGCTTACTCATCAGCTATCGCCCTTTAATGCGCCGTGATGCTGGCGAATATCTGCCGGAATATTGGCATCAAACCATGCCGCCATTGGCGCCAAAGCCTCATGCTGCAAATCCCGCTCCAAATAGCGCCAGACTCGCGGAATTAACTGCGGATAGCGCGGTTTATTATCCCGCACTGCAAGGCGCATAAAAATGCCCACAATCTTCAAATTTCGCTGCGCCCCCAAAATGGCATAATCGCGGGTAAAATTCTCGCTATGCCGGCTTTGATCGCAAAAATATTTGCACATTTCTGTCTCTAGTTCTTCAGGCACATCGCGGCGCGCATCCTGAAGCAAAGAGACGATATCATAAGCCGGATGCCCCAGCAAAGCGTCCTGAAAATCCAATAAGCCCTGATCTTTTTTGTCCAGCAGCATGATATTTTCGGCATGATAATCACGCAGCACGACAACGGGCCTATCCTGCCCCGCCAATACAGGCTGCATAATCTGTTTAAGAGCCGATATATAGGCCGCACTGTCCACTTGCAGCCCCGCAGCGGAGCAATACCATTCACAAAATAATAGCGCCTCACGCTCATATACGGCCATGTCATAAGTTGGCAGGTCAATAATCGGCTGTGCGTGTAAGCGTATAATAGCGTCGATAGCGGTCTTATATACCGGATTTTGCTGCGCTAGCGGCAAGCTATCAACAGTTTCGCGCATACGTTTATCGCCAAAATCCTCCAGCAACACCAAGCCCTTATCTGCATCGGCAGAGAATATATCCGGCCCGCGCATATTGTTTTTCAGCAGGTATTTGCCAACCATTATGAACGGTTTAACATCTTCTTCCGGCGGCGGCGCAACCATCAATATGGCTTTGCCCAATCGGCCATTTACCCGCCAATATTGCCGAAAAGATGCATCGCCAACAATCGGCTCCAACGCTGCATCGGCCCAGCCTGCCTCGGCCAGAAAATCATCAATATCCTGCTTTTCTATGGCTGCCATATTGGGCGACCCTCCCATTGTGTTCCCGCATTTATGGATAGGAAACGCGCCTGATTAGCGTCAACCTTTATAACGATATCAAGATGCTGCGCGCCTGAAAAAATTGGTGCTTTTTCCGGCCATTCGGCAATGATTGCGCCATTATCATAATAATCATCCAAGCCCAATTGCTCTGCTTCTTCTGGGTCGTTTAGACGATAAAAATCACAATGCAGCACAGACAGGCTAACATCTGGCGGATCATAAGGGTGGACAATGGCAAAGCTGGGGCTGGCCACTTCCCCTATATAACCAAGCCCCTTTAATATGCCCCGCGCCAAGCTGGTTTTTCCAGCGCCCAAAGGCCCGGACAGGCCAATGCTATCTCCGGCACGTAAATGGCTGCCCAATTGCACGCCCCAATCAACCAGATCATGTTCGGTGTTGAACTGCAATTGATGCGATGACGTACCCTTTATTTGCGTCATCGCGGCAGCTCAATCATCACCATCGTGCCTTCACCAATTTGCGAAGCCAGTGTGAACTGCCCATTATGCGCCAGTGTAATTTCGCGCGCCAAGCTAAGACCCAAAGCCTTTTTGTCATTGCTGCGCGCCGCTATACCGTCATTTATGGCTGAAACTATATCGGGCGCAATACCATCGCCATCGTCGGAAATCACAATGCGCATATGTTTCGATGCAGGCTCGGCGACCAGTAATATACGCCCTTTCCTACCAATATGTTCAATGCTGTTATCCAAAATATGCAGCAATGCCTGCTCCATTCTTTTAGGGTCCAGCGTGACCAGGCTGTCATCACTACACTGCACATCAACCTCATGACCATATTTGGTGATCGCGGTTTTGCGCTGCGTTATTATGTTTTTTAACAGCTCGGCAATGTCAATCTTCTGTTCTGATAGAGGCAGCGTACCCGCCTCGCTCTGGCTAAGGTCAAGCACGGTGTTAATTTGCGTGCTAAGCCGCTGGACAGAATCCAATATCGCTTCAACATATTCCTGCGCTTCAGGCGTCAGCTCACCGCCCAGACCATTGGCCAGCAATTCGGCAAAACCGCTAATAGATGTAAGCGGTGTGCGAAATTCATAGCTCATATTGCTCAAAAATTCAGTCTTTATGCGGTCCGCAGATTTTAGCGCTTCATTGCGATCTTGCAGTGCTAGCTGCACATTTTCAGTGGCCGTAATATCCAGCATTGTGAAAAGTGCATTC
>CAZAHS010000064.1:0-10273 GCA_964484855.1 uncultured Sphingomonadaceae bacterium
AGCCAAAACAGCCCAGGCCAACAAAAACCGGAACAGTAGCGCCTGAGATAGCCCCAGCCCCAACGGCCCCTGCAATCGCAGGACAGACAGAATTACTATTGGCCAGCTGTTCAAAACCACCGGATTTGCTCTCATTTGTATAGCGCAATCCTAAAGTGAACTCTAACCCATCTGTCACTTCAAAAGAATTATGAGTAAAGATAGACCAGCTTTGTGCCGATTGCGTAAACAAATTGGTGCTGAAGGATCCCGCTGGATCAAAGCCTGATACAGCAGTTAACGGATTTGGCCCCAAAAATGCAGGGCTGGCAGGGTTTAGCGTCGCCCCGCCTGTTACACCGGCAAAAAATACACCAGCCAGATCATCAAATTGCTCACCATTTGTGAAAGTGTTTTCACCGCGTATCTGCTCATCTGAGAAATATCCGCCGAGCAAATAGTTGAGGCGGCCTCCTAAAGACTCGCCCTGTAAGCGCAATTCAGCTGTGAAAGTCTCAATGCCCGTGTCCAGATTGATGTTAAAAACATCAATGGCGGAAAAGTCTGAATCATACGTCTCATCAGAACTAAACTCACGATAAGACGTTATAAAAATAACATCAATATCGTCATTAACAGGGAATTCAAATTCACCCGTTACGCCCCAATTTTGAGCATTTACCTGCGGAACAAAGTTGACCGAGGTAATGCGATCGTTAGCAGCATTTTCAAAACCTGTTTGATCAAATGGTGTGGTTGCAAATCTGGGAGCCGCTTGGCCGCCATTATTGGGCAAGCCGACTGCGCCAAATAATCCTGCTGTTTGGAACGGTGTTTCAAAAACCTGCACCGCGCCGCAGCAACTGGAATTGCTTTCGCTATAATCACCAATGATGCGGCCCTTAAAGCCATTATCAAATTCCCAACCCAATTGGCCGCGCAGCAAATAGCGGTCAATATCATTGGTATCGCCAATTTCGTTGCCTGCAGAATCCTGCACTGTCAAAATACCGTCCCGTTTGCGGTAAGCCCCGGTAAATCGCAGCGCCGCCGTATCCTTTACAATCGGCAGGTTGACCGCGCCTTGCACGGCAAATTGATCAAAATTTCCATATGTTGCATTGGCAAAGCCGCCAAATTCATCAAGATCAGGGCGTTTATTGGTAATGTTCAGCGCGCCAGCAGAGGTGTTGCGGCCAAACAAAGTGCCTTGCGGTCCGCGCAATATCTCAACGCGTTCAATATCAACAAATTCTGCCAAGGCTACGCCGGGGCGCGATTGATATGCACCGTCAATGAATATGCCAACCGCGCTTTCAAAACCGATATTATTTGACGTTGTGCCGATACCACGAACCCGCAGCACCACAGAACCTGAAGCAATTTGGGCGGTTGTACTGGAAAAGCTGGGCGCAACAGAGGCAATATCACGAATTTCAAAAATGCCCTGATTATCCAGTTGCTGCTGGCTGACCGCTGTCACCGCGATGGGAATATCCTGAACATCCTGGGCGCGGCGTGTTGCCGTCACGATGATGGTATTTTTGTCGTCAAATTCCTCTTCTTCTGATTGCGATTCTTGCGGTATTTGGTTTTCTTGTGCGTAGGCAGTACCACAGGCTAACGATGCCAGTGACACCGAACAACACAGGCCCATCACAGGCTTCCAAATTTTTTGCATCCTCTTCTCCCAAAGATATTTTTTCTCAGTGTTGCTGATGATCTTTCGCCATAAGTCCAACACTCAATTCGAATCTGTCACAATTACGGTTCGGATGCAATTTTTTTTAGCGCAGCATTTTTAATCTTGCGGGCCTGTTACAAATGCTAAGAAAATTAAGGTTTTCTGACGTTCCTCTTTTAATGCTGCGCAACATATTTATGTCAAATATGATTTAATATGGCTCATTAGTGCGCAATTGTCACATATTCGAAACAAGCATTACAAAGCATATTGCTTTTCGCGCTGGCATGAATAGCGTCATATAAAATTAAACGCGCAGTTAACAGCATATAGGATAGGGAAAGATAATCATGCCAGGTGCATTGGACGGGGTTACAATCATTGAAATGGCGGGTATCGGCCCCGGCCCTTTTGCGGCGATGATGCTAGCCGATCATGGTGCGCGCGTCATCCGCGTGGAGCGCCCCGGCACGCCAAGAATGCGTGATATATTAAACCGGTCGCGCGAATTTTTGGAAATCGACCTGAAATCCGCTGATGGCATTAAGCAAGTGCGTGCGCTCATCAAAGATGCCGATGGCATGATCGAAGGCTTTCGCCCCGGCGTTATGGAGCGTTTGGGTCTTGGCCCCGATATATTACACGCAGACAACCCTGCTCTGGTTTATGGCCGCATGACAGGATGGGGGCAGACAGGTGATTATGCGCCTTTTGCAGGGCATGACATAAATTATATCGCGCTGTCCGGCGCATTGCACAGCTATGGCCGCGCTGGCGAAAAGCCAACACCGCCGGTTAATGCGGCGGGGGATTTTGGCGGCGGCGGCATGATGATGGCCTTTGGCATGGTGGCCGGTATCTTATCCGCCCGCCAAACAGGCAAAGGCCAAGTGATAGACTGCGCCATGACGGATGGTTCGGCATTATTATCCGCCATGACCTACAGCTTTCTTGCCAATGGCCAATGGCGTGATGAGCGCGGGGTTAATCTGCTCGACACGGGTGCGCATTTTTACGACACCTATGAAACTGCGGATGGCAAATATGTCTCTATCGGTTCCATAGAGCCGCAATTTTATGCCGAATTGCGCCGCTGTGCCGGTTTAGAAGATGATAAGGATTTTGATGCGCAGATGGACCCGCGCCAATGGGGGCCGCTTAAAGACAAGCTGACCGCACTATTTTTGACCAAATCACGTGATGAATGGTGCGCCCTTATGGAACATAAAGATGTCTGCTTTGCGCCCGTATTGAGCCTGACAGAAGCGCCGGAGCATCCGCATAACAAAGCGCGCAGTACCTATATTACAGTTGATGATGTCGTGCAGCCCGCCCCTGCGCCGCGCTTTTCCGTTACCCCTGCCGCTATGCCCAAAATGCCATAGATGCGGCCATTAGGATAAAGATATTGCTGCAACGCTTCATACCTGACCGCTTCATATTGGTGCTGGCTGGCACTATCGCCTTTGCCAGCATTGCGCCGCTGCCTGCGGCATGGACAGATACAGGCCAGTTGGTCGCAGGAGTAGCAATATTCTTTCTGTTCTTCCTGCACGGGCTGCGCCTATCGCGCGCCGATGTGGTGCGCGCGGCGAGCGATTGGCGTTTACAGGGGCTTATTGCGCTGTTCGTTTTTGGCGTGATGCCGCTTAGTGGTTTTGCAATGTCCATAATCGCTGCGCCCTTGCTGCCTGCCGGATTGGTCATTGGCATCATATTTGCCGGAATATTGCCGACAACGGTGCAATCAGCGATAAGCTATTGCTCCATAGCGGGCGGCAATATCGCCGCTTCTGTCATCGCCTCGGCGCTGCTTAATCTGGCGGCCATTATCGTCACGCCCTTATTGCTCATTTTTATAGCAGGCTCCGCGCTGGAAGGCAGCGGTGCCAATATTGGGCCGGAATTTGCCATTAAGATTTTCTCTATACTATTGTTGCCTTTTACCTTGGGGCAAATAATGCAGCGCTGGTTGGGGGCTTGGGCGGCAAAACGCTCAAAATTGCTGGGCGTCATGGACAAAGCAGCCATTGCCATGGCGGTTTATATCGCTTTTGGCTCCGCAGTGGCAGGTGGATTATGGCAAGTCGTCGATGCACCCGCTTTGATGATTATCACCTTGATGGCCTGCGTCATGTTGGTGATCGCCTTTGGCGGCAGTTGGCTGGCTGGCGGCGCAGTCGGGCTGGATTTGCAGGACCGCATCGCGCTTATGTTTTCCGGCGCGCACAAAAGCATCGCCACTGGCGCGCCCATGGCGGCCTTGCTGTTTCCAGGGCCAGAGGGCGGCATGGTGATCCTGCCTGCTTTGGTCTATCATTTGCTGCAATTATTGGTGTCCGCCCCCCTTGCCAATCGCCTGAACCAGCGCAGCACTACAACGCGCAAAATGGCGCTTTGAATAGATCCAAAAGTGTTGGCGCGACGCTTTTTGAAATTTTGCTAAACCATCATCACCGTTCGGGCTGAGCTTGTCGAAGCCTTGGCCTAATGCTCTAACATGTAAGAACAATCCTTCGACAGGCTCTGGATGAACGGTGATTATTATATAGTGTTTGATGCGTGATGCGTGATGCGTGATGCGTGATATTTGGTGCTTGGTTATAACACCCTTATAAATGCCGCAGCGCCTGCGCAGGTTTGGCAGAAAGCACCGGCCATGAACCCACCAGTCCTATCACCAAGGTAAGCCCCGCCCCGCCAAATAAAGTCGCCAGCACAATCGTCCAATCCGGCACAAAGCCAAATTCAAAAATCTGCGTCATGACATACCAGCTTGCCAGCAGACCCAGCCCCATCGCCACGCCCGCCAGCACCAGCGCGAGCAAACCATATTCCATGGCCTGCACCAGCAAAATCTGCCGCCGCGTTGCACCCAGTGTTTTCAGGATGACGCTATCATAAATGCGCGATTGGCGCGCTGCCGCGATGGCGCCGATGAGCACGGCCAGCCCTGACAAGATGGTGATGGATGCGGCAATGCTGATCGCCGCTGCCATTTGCGACAATATGGTGCGCACTTCGGTGATAATCTCGCTTACCTCCACCACTGTCGCGGATGGGAAAAGCTCTAATATAATCCCCGAAATCTGCCGCTCCAACTGGCTATTACCGGTTTCTGACAGGCTTATCGTCGCGGCCAGACTGTGCGGCGCATCAGCAAGTGTGTTGGGTGAGAAAACCATGATATAATTAAAGCCCAAAGTCTCCCAATTTATCTGGCGGAAAGAGGCAATTTCTGCAGTAATTTCGCGCCCCAACAAACTAACCGTCAGAGCATCCCCAATGTCTAAATCCAGTGTCTCAGCCATTTGCATATCTATTGAAACAAGCGGCTTCCCATCATAATCCTTGGCCCACCATTCGCCCTCCAAAACCTCGCTGCCCTGCGGTAAGTCTTGCGAATAGGTGAGGCCGCGATCACCATTTAGGAACCATGCGCCCTCTGGCAATTCTTCCAAATCAGCGACGCGAATATCACCATATCCGGTAATTGATCCGCGCAATGCGGGCACTGTGTTGACCTCGGCCTTAGCATCAATTTCGGCAACACGGCGGCGCAGCGTATCTTCCTGCGCCACAGGAATATCAAGCGCAAATAGGTTCGGCGCGCGCTCTGGCACCGAGCGGGTGATTTCACCGCTCAGACTGGTCTGAATAGCGGCCAATATCACAAATAATGTCAGGCCCAGACCAAGCGCCACCACCAATGCGCCGGTTTGCGCGCCGGGGCGATGCAATCCGGCAATGGCTAGGCGCACCAAAGGCTGGCGCACACGCGGCAATTTGCGCGCTGTAAAGCGGATGAGCCAGCCAAGCCCTGCCAAGATCAGCAATATCACCACGGATGTTGCCAAAAATCCAGCCGAGAAAAGCGGATCACGTGCCGTCACCATGACCAGCGCAAATATGCCCGCAAAGGCCAGCGCCGAGACAAGATATATCCGCCAACCCGCGCCGCGCCCGGCATCCACCAATCCGCGAAATAATCCTGCCGCCGGAATATGCCGCGCCCTTGCCAAAGGCGGCACAGCAAAGATGATCGCAATCAGCAAGCCATAGGCAGCAGCAGCCAATAAAGGCAAAGGAAAGAGTGCAAAGCCCGGACGCACTGGCAAAATATCACCTGCTAGGCCAATGATGATCGACGGCACAAAAGCTCCCAGCAGCACGCCCGCTGCAATCGCCGCCAAGCCGACAACCGCAATCTGCATTAAATAAATGCTGGTAATATCACGCGAACGCGCGCCCAACACTTTTAGCGTCGCAATCGCGCTGCGTTTGCCCGCCAGATAAGAGGCGACACCATTGCCCACGCCAATGCCCGCAACCAGCAAGGCGGTTAGCCCGACCAGCCCCAAAAACTGGCCAAGCCGCTCAATAAAGCGCGTAGTGCCCGGCGCGCCTTCATTGCGGTCTTTAATCTCAAAGCCGGCAATCGGAAACGCGTTTTCGAGCCTATCAGTCATCGCTTCCAAGTCCGCGCCAGATGCAGTGCGAATACGGTATTTCGCCTCATATAGGCTGCCCGGTTGGACAAGGCCCGTGCGCTCCAGCCCGTCAAGCGAGACAAGCGCGACCGGCCCCAAGGTAAAGCCCTCGCCAATACGGTCCGGCTCCTCTGCCACTATCCCTGAAATGACAAATTGCGCAGTACCGAAACGCAGATTATCGCCGATTTTCAGGTTCAAGCGGTCAACCAAGCCTTCGCCAACATAAATCTCATCCGCAGTCTTTGGTGCGCCTACGGTCTTGCCATCCGCTAACACCAATTGCCCGTAAAGCGGATAGGCATCATCAACACCTTTCAGCTCCGCCAATACCCGCTCCGACCCAATATCGGTGCCATTATCATTAGCGGCATTTGCTGCGCGGCGCTGCGCCAGCGTCTCTTTAGGCAATTGCGCCATTGCCCGCATTCTTATGGTTTCGGACATAGCGCCCATTTGCGCAATGGCGGCGCGTTCATCATCATTGATAAGCCGCTGTGATAATTGCACTTCTATATCACCGCCCAATATCTCTTGCCCGCGATCGGTCAGCTCCTGCGTAATCGCGGTGGTCAGGCTACCAATCGCGGCCAGCGTTGCCACGCCCAGAAACAGGCAGATAAATAATAAGCGAAGCCCGCGAAAACGGCCATTAAGATCGCGCCGCGCTATTGTCCACAATTCGGCAAAGCGCATTATATAGTCTCAACATTTTCGGTTATCTGGTCATCAACAATCTGCCCGTCGCGCATGGTGATAACCCGCTGGCAACGCTGCGCCAAAGCAGCATCATGGGTGATAATAACCAATGTTGTGCCGCTGGAAATATGCCGCTCAAACAAAATGTCGATAATCGCCTCACCCGTTTCCTGGTCCAAATTGCCCGTCGGCTCATCAGCAAACAAAATATCGGGTGAGGATACGATAGCGCGCGCAATAGCAACACGCTGTTGCTCGCCGCCGGAAAGCTGGGTCGGGTAATGGCCGATACGGTGGCCCAGCCCCACTTTTTCGAGCGCATCCAACGCTTTGCTGCGGATGTCGCTGCCACTGTCCAGCTCTAGCGGCACCATAACATTTTCCAGCGCGGTCATGGTCGGTAGCAAGTGAAAGGCCTGTAAGATAATACCCACGCGCCCGCGCCGCATTTGCGCCAATGCGTCCTCATCCATGCCGTTAATATTCTGCCCCGCCAGTTCAATCGCGCCGCCGCTCGCCTGTTCAAGGCCGGTCAGCAGCGCCATCATGGACGATTTGCCAGAGCCAGACGCACCCAATATCGCCAAGCTCTCACCGCGATTAATATCCAGATCAATGCCCTTCAAAATCTCGACCGGCGCATCATTGCTGCCCAGTGTCAGCGTGACATTGCGGGCATGCAGCACTATATCGGACGCATCATGCGCTACAGCTTTAGGGTCAGCCATTTCAGGGGCGGTCATTTGGCATAGCTTTCAAATATGGAAAATTTTTAGGACGTTATATGCCATATAAGATCAAATTTCTGCTGTGCCAGTTACCGCTCATGTTATTGGTCGCTTGTGGAGGCCCCCAATCAGATAATATGCCAGATAAGGCAGCAGCACGCGGACAGGCTGGGGCGCAAGATGGCAATGCCGAATTGGTTGAGGTTAAAGGCCCCAAAAGTGCAAAAGAGGCAGACCTATTGGTGCTGGCTTTGGGTGATAGCCTTTATGCAGGATATGGCCTTAATCGCGGGGAGGGTTTTCCCGAAGAATTACAAAATTCTTTGGCAGACGCGGGCCTGAATGCTTTTGTGTTTAATGCCGGAGTTTCCGGCGATACCAGCGCTGCAGGGCGCGGACGCTTGGATTATGCGCTGGAAGGGCTGCCGCGTAAACCGGATCTGGTTATATTGGGTTTGGGCGGCAATGATATGCTGCGCGCAATCGAACCGTCTGAAACGCGCAATAATATGGAAGCGATGGTGAAATCACTCAGCGATAAAGATATTCCCGTCATGCTCACCGGTATGCTCGCCACCCCTAATATGGGGCCGGATTTTGCCGCGCAGTTTAACCTGATTTTTCCATCACTTGCGAAGAAATATGACGCCGCGCTCTATCCATTTTTCATGCAGGAAGTGGTCGGCAATCAGGAGCTGTTTCTTGATGATGGCATCCACCCAACAGCCGAAGGAATAGACAAAATCACCGCCGCTATAGCGCCATTGGTTGTCGAGCAATTGTCTGAAATTACCGAGAATAAATAGGTGTGAAGGACAAAAATTTGCGGTTTAAGCCTTAAATTTTATGCCTTGGGTTTATCGCCTAGTGCAACCGCCACAGCCGCTATTGAACCGCCGATTAGCCCGACAATAAAGCCTATTGATGGCTGACCAAAGGCAATGCCGCCAAATAATGTGCCGATCATTATACCCAGCGCAATAAACACGCCGCCTGCCATACTGGCCGAACTGGCTGATGCGCCGTCGGGTTTTTTGTTTCCATCACTCATTCACTAGCATTTGGGGCATCGCGCCGCATTTTTCTAGCCCTAAAGACAAATAGCATATCACTATAACCCCCCGGTCGAGATTTTGCTTTTTGTAAAATTAATTTTTGATTCACCATGTTAGGCAAAATGATTTGAACGCTTTGCGGCTATTTACATGTTTCTCAACGAAACAAGGTGAATATATGTCGCAATCAAAGTCTTCTGATACAAAGCCTTCTTTAATTGCGGCTGCTGCTAAAGCTGGCAATTTGGTTAGTCCTATGCCAGTTTTCACGGACCGCATGGCCTATGACGAAGCAGATAATATGATTGCCATTTTGGGACAATCCGCTGCGTTACATGCGGCTGATAATGCAGATACGGCGCGCGAAAAGGGCAATCATATACGCTTTTGCCATTGGCGGCAGGTGGAGCGCCTTATCGTCATGCTAAGCGTTAAAAAGAGTTTCGGCACTATTCATTAATATGCACTAATCGGCGCTAATAATCTGTCCATCAGAAACCTGAATAAACCGGCCACCGGAAGGCAGCGCGTCAAACAGGCTGGCATCCGTGCCGGTCATCCAGACCTGTATATTGCGCTGCGCCAATTGCGCGAACAATGATGCACGGCGCGATGCATCCAAATGTGCCGCCACTTCATCCAGCAACAGCAATGCAGGCAGGCGCGGCCTGCGCTGCGCCACCAATTCGCTATGGGTTAGTGTCAGCGAAATCAGCATCGCCTTTTGCTGACCAGTGGAACATGATGATGCTGCCTCACCGCTTTGGCGCATAATAACATGCAGGTCATCACGGTGCGGCCCGTCCAATGTGCGCCCGGCAGCAGCATCGCGGGAGCGGGCAGACTTCCAAACCTCCCCAATGGGGCGTTCTGCCCCCTTTTTCAAATATTCACTGCGCGGCATTATGGACAGGCATGGCTTGGCAAACCCGCCAGTCTCTGCCTCGTCAAACATAGTCTCTAATTGCTCAACCAGTTCACGCCGCCCCGCATCAATCGCGACTGCATAACGCGCCATGCGGTTTTCTATAGCAGATAGCCATAAAGGATCAGCAGCTTTGCCAAGGGTTTTCTCATCCGCCAACAGGCGGTTGCGCTCTCTCATAGCGGCCTCATATTGCTGCACATAACCGGAATGACCCGGGCGGAGAGCCGCAGTCAAGCGGTCCATATAGCGCCGCCTCGCGCCTGATGTTTCAACAAATAGCCGGTCATGCGCCGGTGTCAGCCAGTTTACCGTCAAATATTCACCCAGCATATTCTGGCTGCCATTGCTGCCATTAATGCGCACTTGGCGGCGACTAGGTTGCTCGCTCTGCAAACCCGTTCCCAATTTCACTACGCCTGCAGGACCGTTCAGCTCAGCAGAAACCGCGAAACCGCCTGTACCTCTGCGCCTTATCATTTCGTCATTGGGCGCACCGCGCATACCCCGCCCCTGGCTGAACAATGATATCGCCTCCAGCACATTGGTCTTGCCTGCACCATTTTCACCGGTCAGCACATTTAACCGCGCAAGACCATCCAACCGGCTTAACGCATGATTGCGAAAGTCGGTCAGGCCCAATGTCTTTAATGCGTAAAAAGGCTCTTCCATCAGCCTATCAATAGGCATGGATAGGGTCTGCGACAATAATC
>CAZAHS010000065.1:0-10196 GCA_964484855.1 uncultured Sphingomonadaceae bacterium
ATGATGACAATGGGCTGGTGATTACGCCGGAAAGTCCCTAATATAGATATATAGGCGCCTATTTGTGCCAAGGAGATAATATATGTTTAGCAATATCGGTATTGGTGGTCTGCTGATTATCGCCGCTCTTGTCCTCGTCCTTTTTGGCCGGGGCAAGATTTCAGAGATTATGGGCGATGTCGGCAAAGGCATTAACAGCTTCAAAAAAGGTATTGGTGATGAAGACAATTCCGCCAATGGAAATGCCCCGCAGCAGCTAGAGAATAAAACCACTGTGAACGGTGAGACAGTTTCCAGCAAAACCCGCGATAATGTGTAAGCAAAAGGCCATAGCGCTCAATTAAGCGGCCATTGGCCCGAAGGTCCGAACCATGTTGTTTGATATAGGCGCGACCGAGCTGTTGGCGATTGTCATCATCGCCATTGTGGTGATTGGTCCAAAAGAATTGCCCATGGCCATGCGTACTATTGGCCGCTGGGTCAGCCAGGCGCGCCAGCTTGTCGGGCAGTTTCGTACCAGCCTGGATTCCATAGCACATGATGCGGAAATGGAAGCGCTGGAAAAAAAATGGGCTGAGCAAAATGCCCGTATCATGAAAGAGCATGGCGATGGCAAACCAATGCTGCCAATGGATGAAATGGCGTCCTATGGCGCGCCGATTGATGCAGACAACATAGAAAATAATGGCGAATCAGCGGAGAAAAAAGGCAAGTCTGACACGCCAATAAGCCCTGACAAAGCTGCAGATGCCGCCGTTAAAGGTGATGGCGAGAAATTGTGAGCGATTCATCTTCTGCCCCTGAAGCGAAGCTGGAAGAGAGCAAAATGCCGCTGCTCGACCATTTGGTTGAGCTGCGCCGGCGCTTAATGTGGGCTATTGTGGCCTTTGCGATCACCTTTGGCATTTGCCTTTATTTTGCCAAGCCGATATTCGGCTTTCTGGTGCAACCGCTGACCATAGCTTTTGAAGGCGAAGATCCGCGGCTGATCTATACCAAATTATATGAAGTGCTGTTTGTAGAACTGAAAATTGCGATGTTCGCAGGCTTTTTCTTGGCCTTTCCAGTGATTGCAAACCAGATTTGGTTGTTTGTCGCGCCGGGACTTTACGGCAATGAAAAGCGGGCATTCCTGCCGTTTCTTATTGCCACACCGCTGCTTTTTACTGCAGGGGCGGCCTTGGCCTATTATATTGTTATGCCTTTAATGTTCGGTTTCTTGCTGGACTTTGAGGGGCAGCGCGGCGGCCTTCAGGTCGAAGCATTGCCCAATGCTGATGCCTATCTGTCTTTTGTGATGCAGATCATATTGGCATTTGGCATTGCTTTCCTGCTGCCTGTGCTGCTTTTGCTGCTTAACAAAGCAGGTATTGTTCAACGCGCACAATTGGCGCGTTTGCGCCGCTATATGATTGTCGGCGCTTTTATCTTTGCTGCAATTCTTACCCCGCCGGACATTGTATCCCAGCTATTATTAGGCATTCCGTTGATATTGCTGTTTGAAGCCTCTTTGCTGATTATGCGCTTCACCGAAAAGCGGGATGCAAAAATTGCGCGTGCCAACAATGAAGAGCAGCCCGAAGGCTGAACCCTATATTCTATATATAAATAATAGCCGGAAATTATAAAAAGCGTCCGGTGTGTCGAGAAGGGGGGGAGGATGACACATCCGGACGCTTTATAAATGGAGGCCGCGTCTTGGGGGGCATGTCGCAGTCTCGATATATAAACCAGCTATTGGAAATATGGTTCCCGCAAAAAACAATAATTTTTTATATTTTGTGAAATTACGGTTGCGCAGAGATCGTAACGATACGGCATTGCTCTGCAAATTATGGGTTCCAAAATTTAGGGGGTTCCAAAATTAGGGGGTTTTTGTCTCAAAGCTCCTGAACCCCTCAGAGCTTCTGAACCTAATTCTGAACCTAGCCTATGGAATTGAGTCCATAAGGCAAAAAGAAGAGAATATAAAAGAGATCAGGCAAAAAAAA
Organism: uncultured Sphingomonadaceae bacterium; assembly: GCA_964484855.1. Lineage (GTDB taxonomy): Bacteria > Pseudomonadota > Alphaproteobacteria > Sphingomonadales > Sphingomonadaceae > Alterisphingorhabdus. The sequence continues at coordinate 1,992 of CAZAHS010000065.1, forward strand.
TGGGGCCGAAGCCCCATTTCTCTAAAACTTAAATGATATAATCAGCTCATGGGCTGGTTGGTGTATCATCGTCTTGGTCAGTAGCAATTACGATACCGCCAACAACCAAGGCAGCAGCTATCACTGACAAGATAAGAGGAGTAGCGGATGTTTCGCCATCAAGCTTGCTTTTCTTAGCTTTCTTTTCAGTTTCGCGAGAAACTTCAGCGCTGGAAGCCTGGTTCTGACTGGCTTGCGCCAAAACAGGCGTAGTGGTCATTGCAAGTGCTGCAGCAGCAATTGCGATCGAACGGAACTTCATTATTAATCTCCTTAGGAACTTTCAACGTCCGTTTAGGCGACTTTTGCCTAAGCTACAACCCTGAAAATTGAACAAAATTATTTCAAAATGATGACAAATCGAACAAGTTTCTGCTCTAATCGATATGCCTAAAACGACCTCATTAACTCTAATACACTTATTTATTGTGCATAGCAACATATTGCATAGCGGATAAAAGCTTTCCAAAGCATTTACGGCAGAATTTCAGGGTTGGATGCTCGCTATTTATAGGCTTTTATATCTGCAAATCATGGCCAATGTGTTACTCTTGCCACACTTTTTTGCCGCCAATCCATGTTTCTTTGGGGGTGATATCGCGAATGGCACTTGGCGACGCCAGCATGATATCCTGATCTATAAAAAGAAAATCAGCTCTATTGCCCGGCATGAGAGAACCAAATCGCCCTTCAGCATAGCCTGCATAGGCTGCATTTATTGTAAATCCAGCCAAAGCCGATTCGCGTGACAAACGCTCTTGCGGACGCCAACCGCCAAATGGTTCACGATTTTCGTCTTCGCGGGTCATCGCCACGGCCAAAGCAATAAAGGGATTGGCTGATTCGACCGGCGCATCAGACCCAAAAGCCAGCAAAACGCCAGCATCTTCCAAAGACCGCCAAGCATAAGCGCCATCTAGGCGCTCTGCACCAAGCCGCTGTTCGGCCATATTGCGATCCGATGTTTGATGAACAGGCTGCATTGATGCAATGGCGCCCAGCTTTGCAAAGCGCATAATATCTTGTGTATCCAGTATCTGGGCATGTTCAATGCGCCAGCGGCGGTCTGTGCCGAAAACATCTTGCAGCTCGTCCATGGCATCCAGAACCTGCTGGTTTGCACGGTCGCCAATGGCATGAATGGCAAGCTGGAAATTGTCCATGCTGGCGCGGCTCATAAGGTTTAGCAATTGCGTATCATTCAGAAAGGGTAATCCTTTCTCCCCCGGCTTATCGGCATAGTCGCTTTTCAACCATGCTCCGCGTGAACCCAAAGCGCCATCCAGATAGAGTTTCACACCGTTTAAGCGCAGCCGGTCCTCATATAGCCAAGGGCTTGGTCCTGGCCCGCCAATGGCGATCATATTCTGAATGCCCGCAGCATAAGACATGATGCGGATATTCAGCCGACCACTATCACCTGCGCGGCGAAAACTCTGCCAATCCTCGATACTGGTGCCCATATCGGCAATTGCGGTAATGCCTTGCGCAAGCAGGATATTTTGCGCCTCAATCAATGCCTGGTCGCGGTCAACAGGACGCGCGGGGGGAATAACCGGCGTCATTAACTCTTCTGCCGCATCAACAAAAATACCGGTTGGCTGACCATCTATTTTTTCTATGCGGCCACCATCGGGGCTTTTCGTGGCAGAGCTAATGCCTGCCAATTCCATGGCGCGGCTATTGGCCCATCCGGCATGACCATCAACCCGCCCCAGATAAACCGGGCGGTCAGCAATAACGGCATCAATATCTTGTGCATTGGGGAAGCGGCCTAGGCCCCATTTTTCTTGATTCCAACCGCGCCCGATAATCCATGGCAGTTGCGGATTGGCAGCGGCATAATCGATAATAGCTTGCTGTGCCTCGGCCAGTGAGCGCGTTGCGCTTAAATCCAGAGACAGTGCCTGAAAACCGATATTCATGACATGGCCATGGGCATCAATAAGGCCGGGAATAACAAACTGTCCTTTGCCATCAACCTTATATTGCGGATTTTCTGGCCGGTCATCACGCCGGTTCAGCAATTGCGATACGCGGCCATCTGCCGTGATTACCATGCCGGTAAAGCGCACAACATCGCCGTCTTTATCAAGGGTTATGCCATTAATATTATCAACCAGCACTTGCGCCCCAGCCGATACCGGAAAGCCTGCGCACATTATTATAAGCGCAATACCGCAATAGCTACGCAACAAAGCGAATAAGCGCATCATGATTTCCTTTTCATGCGTTTAATAAGCGCTGATGTGTCAAGGCGTCCGCCGCCGGATTGCTGCACCTCAGCATAAAATTGGTCAATCAACGCAGCAACGGGCAAAGAGGCACCAATATTGCGGCTTTCATCAATAGCTAGCCCCAAATCTTTGCGCATCCAATCAATGGCAAAGCCAAAATCAAAACTATCTTGCGCCATTGTCTTCCAGCGATTATCCATTTGCCAGCTTTGCGCCGCGCCGCCGGAAATCGCCTCAAATACCAAATCTGTGTTGAGGTTGCTGGCCTCTGCAAAACGCAATCCTTCAGATAATCCGCCCAGCAATCCGGCAATGCAAATCTGGTTGACCATTTTCGTGGTCTGCCCGGCGCCCGGCCCGCCAATATGAACGATGCGCGCGGCATAGCTTTGCATAATCGGTTCTGCGCGTGCCAGAGCATCTTTGCTGCCGCCGCACATAATGGAAAGCTTGCCATTTTCTGCGCCAACCTGACCGCCCGATACCGGCGCATCAACACACATGATGCCGCGCGGGCCGCCTTCCACTGCAATTTGCCGCGCAATGGTGGCAGATACAGTGGTATGATCGATAAACAGGCCGCCATTTGCCATGGCAGAGAAAACGCCTTGCTTACCCAATATGACGGCAGACAGATCATCATCATTGCCAACGCATGATATGGCTATCCCGCTATTTTCTGCAGCCGCAGCAGGGCTGTCAAAAACCTCTGCCTTGCCGCCATTATCTGCAATTTGCTGCGCTATGTTTTCTGCTTTGGCGCGGGTGCGGTTATAAAGATGGACCTCATGCCCTGCCTTGGCCAGATGCCGCGCCATCGGGCCGCCCATAATGCCGGTTCCGATAAATGTGATAACGGCCATGCTTTTTCCCTATCTCTTACACTATAATATGGTCGGACATATTCGCGGCCCATTTGCTGCCGCATAAAGTGCCTTTGCATTGCGGACCTATTGCCCTGCGTCAAGTATATGACCCTAATCATGTGGGCCGCGCATGGGAACAGATGAAATTCATCTTGTAATCCACTAGCGGCGGGTTAGGGACATGGCATGACCAAAATGCCGCAAATAGATATGGAAAATCACCGCCTTGCACTGTCTGATGTGAAAGAAGCTCAGGCACGTATATCTGGCGCAGTGGTTCGAACGCCAATATTATATAGCCAGACTTTATCTAAGATATCTGGCGCAGAAATTTATCTGAAATTTGAAAATCTGCAATTTACTGCAGCTTATAAAGAGCGCGGCGCTCTGAACTTTTTATTGCAAATGCCGGAAGAACTGCGCCGCGAAGGTGTGATCGCGGCATCGGCTGGCAATCATTCGCAAGGGCTGTCTTATCATGGTACCCGCCTTGGGGTGCCGGTCACTATCGTTATGCCCACCAGCACTCCGGCGGTTAAGGTTGAACATACCAAAGCCAATGGCGGCAATGTTATCTTGCACGGCGAAAAATTCGATGATGCGAATGACTATGCCCGTACTCTTGAAAAAGAGCGTTCGCTAACATTCGTTCCGCCGTTCGATCATCCATGGATTGCCGCAGGGCAAGGCACGGTTGCGCTGGAAATGTTGGAGGATATACCTGATCTGGATCATCTGGTCGTGCCGATTGGCGGCGGCGGATTGTTCACTGGAATGGGGGTGGCGGCCAAAGGCATAAACCCTGATATCCAGCTAACCGGCGTTCAGGCAGAGCTATATCCATCAATGTATGCACGGCTGAACAATAAAGACCTGCCATGCATGGGCGATACGCTGGCCGAAGGTATAGCGGTGAAAAATCCGGGCGAATATACCGCGCGGCATATTGCCGATCTGGCGGATAATATGCTGCTGGTTGATGAAGCGATTTTGGAAAAGTCGGTTAGCCTGTTGCTGCAAATTGAAAAATCTGTGGTGGAAGGGGCCGGCGCTGCTGGACTGGCCGCTATCCTGCGTAATCCAGAGCTGTTCAAAGGCCAAAAGGTTGGCGTTGTGCTGTGCGGCGGCAATATTGATACGCGGCTGCTGGCCAATGTATTGCTGCGCGATTTGGCGCGTTCCGGGCGTTTGGCACGGTTGCGGTTGAGTTTGCGGGATCAGCCGGGCGCATTGTTCAATGCGATGGAAATTTTCGACGATCATCAGGTCAATATTATAGAAATTTACCATCAGCGCATTTTTACCAAATTACCGGCCAAGGGACTTTATACCGATATAGAGTGTGAGGCACGCGATTCAGGCCAGATTGACGCGCTTATTGCCGCATTGCGCGCGGCAGAATATGAAGTTGCACGCATTGAATTGGGCGAAGGGCAGATCCAAGCCTAACGCCACGCCCCAAAACCTAACCCAAGATAAGGCCCTAAGGTTAGCCTCCTAAGTTAGCCTAAAGCTCAGTATTGGTAACCATTCTGGTCTTTACCGCGAAAAAACTTGCAATATATTGCAATTATCTTGGTTAAAGCGTTTGAGCGTTGGCCGTGCTTGAGTCATAAGACGTGTCTGATTCTGGTACCAAGGCCGAATATCTGTGCTTTGCTATGTATTGAAAGGCCAATTGACCTGTGAGTGCGCCATCACGCTTCCCCCGCTTTTTCGTGACGCACCCTTCGCCATGCCCATATTTGCCGGGTAAGACCGAGCGCAAGGTGTTTACGGAGCTAAACGGCAATCATGCGGATGAACTGAACGACGCATTGTCACGCATTGGCTTTCGCCGTAGCCAGAATGTTGCCTATCGGCCAAGCTGCAATGATTGTAATGCATGTGTTTCCGTGCGTGTGCGCTCAGCAGATTTTAAACCCAGCGCAACACAGCGTAAAATTATCCGCCGCAATAGCGATTTGGTGGTTAAGAAATGCCGTCCATGGGCGACAGATGAGCAATATGAATTGCTGAAAAGCTATTTAATGGTGCGCCACCCGGAAGGCGGCATGATCGAGATGGATGAAAGCGATTATGCCGATATGGTGGAGCAATCGCCTGTGCGCAGCCATGTCATTGAATATCGCGAGCCAGATTGCAATGGCGATGGCGGGCGATTGGTTGGTGCATGTTTGACAGATGTACAAAATGACGGCCTGTCAATGGTTTACAGCTTTTTTGATCCAAACCATCCTTGGCGGCAGGGGCTAGGCAATTTCATAATAATGGACCATATATTGCGGGCTGCAAAGAGCGATTTGCCTTATGTCTATCTGGGTTATTGGGTCAATGGGTCGCCGCGAATGGAGTATAAAACCCGATATCGCCCATTGGAAAAGCTTGGCCCTAATGGATGGATCGGCTTTGACGATTAATCGCATTTGCTATCTATAAATACATGAATACGCTCAAATGGGCCGTATTGCCGGTAAAATCTGTAGAAACCTGACTTTGATCTTTGCGTCTGGCAAGCTGACATGATAGCCGCTTTATTCTGATGTAAAGACTGTTTTATAGGTATTTGGTCGCCAGATTTGTCACATTCTCTGCACTTCTTCCGCCTTGCAAAGGCTCGCAGGCTGGCATTATGTGCTTTAACGTGTCTCTTTTCCATTCTCGATATATCTGCGGCGCATGCTTTTACGCCGCAAAATGCAGGCAATGAAGCTGCCGATGCGCCAGAGGAAGAACCCCTTAAAAGCGCTTTGCCTGAAACAGAGTTGGACGCTCAATTACAGGATTTTGATGATTTTGGGGTGGAATGGCCCGAATTTGATGCTCCTCAGTCGGCGGGAAAGGCAGAAGATGAAGCCTCACAAGATAATATCGCAGAAGGTGATATTGCTGAAGCAGGTTCGGCAAATGCACAATTGCCATCGCTACAGGATCAGAACACCCCGCTAGCCGCACAAAACCTAGAAGCCGCGCAGAATATTGTGCGCCCTACAATTAATGGGTACGAAATCTCTCTGAATTTTGAAGATAATTTTCTTTCCGCCAAAGACCAAGAGGGTTTGGTGCAGCGTTTTGATATATTGTCATCGCTTGAGGCATTGAGCGAAGATGACAGCAATATCGCGCAGCTAAGGCGCCGTGCTGATCGGGATAGGGATTTGCTGCTGCGCTTGCTGCGTATCTATGGCCATTATGATGGCATTGTCGAACCACTATTTGCATCGGCCAATGCTCAGTCCGATTTGACTGCTGCCGATAATGGCCGGGATAATGGCCTTGATATCCTGCCTCTTGGTGATGATCTGCGGGTCAATTTTCTGGTCAATGCTGGTCCGCTCTATCTGATTGGCGATATTAATCTGGGTGATCTTGTCCAGACTGCCAATGATTATGGTTATTTCAGCGATGTTTTCGGCATCGCACAGGGTGATGCTGTCAACAGTGATGAGATTATTGCGGGACGAGACAGTCTGGCCGTTGCTCTTGCAGAAAATGGTTATGCTTTTGCTGAAATTAACGATCCGGATCTGGTGATCGATCATCAAGCGCGGTCTGGCAATTTGAATCTGTTGGTGGATCCGGGTGATAAATACCGCTTTGGCACTATCAATGTTGGCGATGATCCTTTGCTGAGCTCCCGCCATTTGCTGCGTATCGCCCGCTTTGATAGCGGCGATATTTTTCGGGCATCGCGGGTAGAGGATTTGCGCCGCGCTATATTGGCGACCGGCCTTGCATCATCAGTCTCTATTACAACAGTTCCTGGCGCCAGCCCACCGCCACGGCGCGAAGAGGATGATCCGCCGCGCAAAGGCATTGCTGGCGATAAAACCCCTGCACCGGCAGATGAAACAGTTGATCTCAATATTGATATTGCCGCCGCACCTTTGCGCACGGTTGCTGGTGAAGCCGGTTTTGGCACGGGGCAGGGCTTTCGCATTGCGGCAAGCTGGGAGCATCGCAATTTCTTCCCGCCAGAAGGGTTGTTAAGATTAAGAGGTGTTTTGGGAACGCAGGAGCAATTGCTGGGGGCGACCTATCGCCGCAACAATTTTAGACAGCGTGACACGGTGCTGAATATCAACGCATTAATTGCCAATATCCAATTTGATGCGTTTAATGCGCGCACCATATCATTATCCGCCAATATTCAGCGGCAGACCAATTTGATTTTCCAAAAGAAATGGATATGGTCGGCGGGTACCGAATTTGTGCTGACTGATGAACGTGACATTTCCGGCCCCAATAGTGATGGGCGGCAAACTTTTGGTATTGCTGCATTGCCGCTATCGCTGGCATATGATGGCAGTGATGATCTGCTGAACCCGACAAAAGGCTTTCGTATAGCGGGGCTTGCCTCACCTGAAATCTCTTTAATCAGCGGCAATGTCGCTTATGTGCGCACCCAGATTGACGCCAGCTTTTACCAGCCCTTTAGCGAAAACTTTATATTGGCAGGGCGCACCAGACTGGCCGGAACAACCGGCGCCAGAACATTTTCCATTGCGCCCTCACGGCGGTTTTACGCCGGTGGCGGCGGTTCTGTGCGCGGCTTCGGGTTTCAGGATATTGGCCCGCTGGATGTCAATGGAGAGCCGATTGGCGGCCGCAGCCTTGCCGAATTTTCATTAGAGGCGCGCATCCGCTTTGGTGATATTGGCGTGGTGCCTTTTGTTGATGCAGGTAATGTTTACAGCAGCAGCCTGCCGGAATTTGGCGGGCTTCGCTATGGTGCAGGGCTTGGCCTGCGCTATTATAGCAGCTTCGGCCCGTTGCGATTGGATATCGGCACACCGATTAATCCTGGACCAAATGATGGCATAATCACCGTTTTTGTATCTTTGGGACAGGCTTTTTAATGGCCGTCGCGTCATCAGCACAAGCAGAATCTGCCCCTGTTGTGCCGCCTGACAAAAACGGCTTTCTGCGCTTTATCAAAATTACGCTGATAAGCATCGCGGTGATTGCCGGTCTGCTGGGTATAGCGGGCATATTGCTAGACACTGTAACGGGGCGGCGCTGGCTGGCGGAGCAGATTTCTGAACTGGAATTTGAAAATGGTC
>CAZAHS010000066.1:0-10167 GCA_964484855.1 uncultured Sphingomonadaceae bacterium
CCAAAATTCGCTAAGCAATTTCTGCCAATCCTCACGTCCGCCGCTGACATCATCAAGCTGCTCTTCCAGGCCCGCAGTATAATCATATTCGACATAGCGCGGGAAGAAACGTTCAAGAAATGCTGTTAAGAGCCGTCCGCTTTCCTCTGCAAAGAAACGGTTTTTCTCTATTCGTACATAATCACGGTCTTTAATGACCTGTAATACAGAGGCATAGGTTGAGGGCCGCCCAATGCCGCGCTCCTCCATAGCTTTGACAAGGCTTGCCTCACTAAAGCGCGGCGGCGGCTGAGTGAAATGCTGGGTTGCAGTGACGTCATGACAGCGCGGGCAATCACCTTTTGAGAAAGCCGGTAAAATGCCCTCATCATCGCTTTTTACGTCATCCTTGCCTTCTTCATACAGCGCAAGATAGCCCGGAAACTTCACAACCTGACCCGTGACACGCAGTTCATGCTGGCCCGTGCCGTCGCGCATGGTGATGGTTGTGCGTTCGAGCAATGCCGTCGCCATTTGCGATGCAAGGGCGCGTTTATAAATAAGGTTATATAATTTGGCATGGTCGCCGCTGCCAGCGCTCTCACGGCTGAAAGTGGTCGGACGAATGGCCTCATGCGCTTCCTGCGCATTCTTGGCTTTGCTGCTGTAAAAACGCGGTTTTTCAGGCAAGTAACCGCCCTCATAGCGCTCGGAAATGGTTTTGCGTGCATCTGAAATAGCACTGCCATCCATCTGCACACCATCTGTCCGCATATAGGTAATTGCGCCATCTTCATAAAGCTGCTGCGCCAAACGCATTGTATGGCTGGCCGAATAGCCCAATTTGCGCGATGCCTCTTGCTGCAAAGTCGATGTGGTAAATGGCGGCGCGGGGTTACGCTTTAGCGGCTTGGTAACAATATCCTCTACTCGGAAAACGCTATCAGCAACCTTGCCGCGCGCAGCCTCTGCCTCGCCTTTATTGCCCAGCGTCAACTTATCAATTTTATTGCCATCCAGTTTGACCAGACGCGCCTGAAACTTTTGGCCGTCTTGCTCCATATCAGCGGCAATTGACCAATATTCCTGCGGGATAAATGCCTCAATATCGCGCTCACGCTCCACGACCATGCGCAGGGCAACAGATTGTACACGGCCAGCAGATTTTGCGCCCGGCAATTTGCGCCAAAGCACTGGCGATAAGGTGAACCCCACCAGATAATCCAGTGCACGGCGCGCACGATAGGCATCAATCAAATCATCATCCAGCGCCCGCGGTTTCGCCATGGCATCAAGCACGGCTTTTTTGGTGATGGCGTTAAATGTCACGCGGTCAACGCTTTTGGGCAGTGCCTTTCGGTTGCGCAAAACCTCTTGCACATGCCAGCTTATCGCCTCCCCTTCGCGATCAGGGTCAGTCGCCAGCACCAAACGGTCTGCTGTCTTTGCAAGATCGGTAATCGCTTTTAACTGTTTGGTTTTGTCACCATAATTTTGCCAAGTCATGGCAAAATCGGCATCAGGGTCAACTGATCCATCCTTTGGCGGCAAGTCGCGCACATGGCCATAAGAGGCCAAAACGCGAAAATCACCGCCGAGATAATTTTCAATTGTTTTGGCTTTGGCTGGCGATTCAACGATCACGAGCTGCATAGGCTGTTCCCTGTCCGAAATGAAATACGTCTCTTATATAAACGGGGCGCGTATTCGTTTTTTCAATAGGCGTCCAGTATTTCCTATGTAACTTTCTGGTGTAACTCACCCAGAAACGCCCTTAATCTTGCCGCCTGCGACCCGCTCACATTCCCCCAATATTTCCAATTCAACCAATGCTGCATTAACTGTTGCCACATTACAATTTGCCAAAATGGCAAGTTCATCCGGTGATATAGCAGCTTGACTTAATTGATCGCGAATCTGTTCTCTTTGCATGTCATCACAAAGCCCGTCTGCGCCTTTATTCGGTTCCAGCATATGCGGTGGATCTTCCTGAAACTGCAATGTGCTTTGGCTGCTCCCAGAGCTGAACAAATCTAGATCATTGCTTAATAACGGGCTGATAGCTTCGATAATGTCATCAACATCGCGCACCAATGTTGCGCCTTCGCGGATGAGGCCATTGCATCCAGCAGAACGGGAATCCAGCGGCGAGCCGGGAACTGCTAAAACCTCGCGGCCAAGCTCATTGGCAAGGCGCGCCGTTATTAAAGAGCCAGACCGCGGCGCGGCCTCTACAACCAGGGTCGCCAGAGAAAGCGCGGCGATTATCCTGTTACGAAATGGGAAATGCCGTGCCACCGGTTCACTGCCCGGAGGATATTCCGTAATAACAAGGCCATTTTGCGCGAGTGCAGATTGCAGCGCTATATTTTCGGGCGGATAAATAATATCTGTACCAGATGCTATAACGCCTATTGTGGATATAATATTTTCAGAAGATTGCTGCGCCGTTGCAAGCGCACCTTTATGCGCCTCACTATCAATACCGCGCGCCAGACCCGATATTACGCACAGCCCTCGCTCGGCCAGTTCAAACCCCAATTTATATGCAAATTTCTTAGCCGCTGCCGATGAATTGCGCGCGCCAACAATCCCTATTCCTTTTTGTTGCAGCAATTCAGCGCGGCCCTTTGCAATAAAAACGGGCGGCGGGTTCGATAAATGGCGCAGCATATTGGGATAATCGGGCGCGGTACTAAAAATATAATATGCGCCCAATTGCTCTACAGCGCGTATTTCATTCTCTATATCTCTGACCGCTGCAATTTTGGGTTTTCTGCCAGAACGGGCGGTGAGTTGCGGCAGCGCTTCCAAAGCATTTTGCGCTGAACCAAAGCGCTTTAGCAATTGAGCGAAGGCGACTGGCCCAATATTTTGCGACCGCGCCAATCGAAGCTGGGCAAATTGCTCGTCAGAAATATGCATGCTTATTGCCATATGCCCTAATCTATAATGTCAAAAACATTATTTTGCGCCCCCGACCTTTGGCTCTTCGCCGGATAATAGGCGCTGAATATTGGGCATATGCTTCCAGATCAGCAGGACTGCACAGCCGCATAGCAAAAAAGTGACGTTTATAAGGCCCAGCAGATAGGCCGCCAATGGCGTTATGATAGCAGCCAATATTCCCGACAGTGAGGAATAGCGTGATACCGCCAATGTACCAAGCCATATCAAAGCGAAAATCAAACCCAAGGGCCAGTTCAGACCAAGGCAAACGCCCAGTAAAGTAGCGACGCCTTTGCCGCCCTTAAATTTTAGCCATAATGGATAGCAATGCCCCACAAACGCACCTGCTCCAGCGGCCAATATGAAGTTAATATCTCCATCCGGCCAGATAATTGCAGCAAGAAGAACTGCGAACGTTCCTTTTAACATATCCAGCAGCAAAGTAGCCGCCGCCAACCCCTTTTTGCCGGTACGCAAAACATTGGTCGCGCCGATATTGCCAGAACCAATGCTGCGCAAATCGCCTGCACCTGTTAACCGCGTCAAAATAATGCCAAAGGGAATTGCACCCAGTGCATAGCCCAGCAAAGCCGCCATCCAGATTGTCGGTTGATCGAACATTTTATTATCGCCTTCCAGAAAGCATGTATATTTTGAATAGGCCAGCTCTTGCCAAGGAGCAAGCAAAGAGGCCGTGCCAACATGCTAAAGGTTGAATGCCAGAGATAAGCCGATTAAAGCTTTGGCATGAAATCTGAAGCAGCACGGCCATTATTATTTCTGGATTCCGGTATTGGCGGGCTGACCATTGCCGATGAAGCGCGCCAGCCATTGCCTTATCATCAACAAATCTATGTCGCGGATTATGCCGGCTATCCCTATGGCACAAAAAGCGAGAGCGAGATTGTTGCGCATCTGCCTATATTATTGGGCAAGCTGGCAGAGCGTTATAACCCCTTTATTATAACTATTGCGTGCAATACCGCTTCAACCATAGCGCTAGATGCTGTTCGGCAAATGGTTGACATTCCCATTGTTGGAACAGTTCCCGCCATCAAACCTGCTGCCCAGATGACACGCACAAATATTATTGGCGTATTGGGTACGCGGGCAACAATACGCCAACCCTATGTTGCAAATCTGGCCAGTCAATTTGCCCCAAATGCGCATATTATCCATCATGATGGAAGCGATTTGGTACCCTTTGCCGAAGCAAAATTGCGTGGACAGAAACCGGATATTGAGGATCTGCGCAGAGTTTTGTTACCAATGATGCAGAGTCCGCATTTCTCGGATATGGATGTGCTTGTGCTTTCCTGCACGCATTTTCCCTTGCTGCATGAAGAGCTGGCTGCGCTGCTACCAAAAGGGTGCCAGCTTATTGATGGAGCGAAAGGCATAGCAAGGCGCATAACCACATTGTTAGAACGTAGCGGCGCACGCATTAAAGCTGACAATGAAAAAAATGTTCAACATCAGTTTCTTACAACCGGAAAGCTGAGCGCCCTTTGTGACTATTCATTGGCTTTGCGCAGCAGAGGCTTTGTGCATCACGAGCATTTTGCATGAATGCTTTACCTTATCATTTTGCCTAAATGGTCCTGACCCTAGGGAACAAGAACGCCATTTAGGCATTCGATAAGACTAATGACAATAATCACTTTGCGTATCGGTCTTGTTTCATTCAGAAGCCGACCAATATTGAACATTGGGTTCGCAAAAGGAGCATACAGACGTGAACTACGATCAGGTCTTCGACAAAGCGATAGACCGCCTTCACAAAGAAGGCCGTTACCGCGTATTTATAGATATTTTGCGCAACAAAGGCGCCTACCCCAATGCGCGCTGCTTTGGCGGTCATAATGGGCCAAAACCCATCACTGTCTGGTGTTCCAATGATTATTTGGCCATGGGCCAGCATCCTAAAGTAGTGGGTGCGATGGAAGAGGCTTTGCATGATGTTGGCGCTGGCTCTGGCGGAACGCGCAATATTGGCGGCAACACCCATTATCATGTTGATTTAGAGCGTGAACTTGCCGATCTTCATGGCAAAGACGGCGCGCTGCTGTTCACTTCCGGCTATGTTTCCAATGACGCTACCCTCTCTACACTGGCCAAGATCTTGCCTGGCTGCATCATCTTTTCTGATGAATTAAATCACGCCTCCATGATTGCCGGCATACGCAATGCAGGATGTGAGAAACATGTCTTTCGCCATAATGATATGGCGCATCTTGAGGAATTGCTGGCTGCTGCCGACCCTGATGTCCCCAAATTAATCGCGTTTGAAAGCGTGTATTCCATGGATGGCGATGTTGCCCCCATTCACGATATTTGCGATTTGGCCGATAAATATAACGCGCTCACCTATATTGACGAAGTGCATGCCGTGGGCATGTATGGCGCGCGGGGCGGCGGTATATCAGAGCGCGACAAAGCGGCCGAGCGGATCACTATAATCGAAGGGACTTTGGGTAAGGCCTTTGGCGTTATGGGCGGATATATTGCGGCCGATAACCGCATTATCGATGTTATACGCTCTTATGCTCCCGGATTTATTTTCACCACCAGCCTATCACCTGTTTTGGTGGCTGGCGCATTGGCGAGTGTCCGCCATCTTAAACAATCCAGCGCTGAACGCGATGGCCAACACGCCGCCGCTGACCGCCTGAAAAGCCTGTTTAAAGATGCCGGTCTGCCGGTAATGGACACCAATACCCATATTGTGCCGCTCATGGTCGGAGATCCTGTAAAAGCCAAGAGGATTAGCGATATATTGCTGTCTGATTATGGCGTTTATGTTCAGCCTATCAATTTCCCGACTGTGCCGCGCGGAACAGAAAGGCTGCGCTTTACTCCAGGGCCTGCACATAGTGAAGACATGATGGCGGAGCTTACCAACGGCTTGGTTGAAATTTGGGATCGTTTGGAACTCGAATTGCAAATCGCTGCTTAGAATAAGGCGATTTACCGGTGCTTGGAAACGCCATAAAAATCACCATTTGTTATGAATGAAAATTTCCAAAACAGGTTCTTCCAAGAGCGCAGTTAATATATCTGCGCACTGGATAGAACCACATTCCTTTGGCATTTATGTGAAGCCTGCCGACGCATGGATTGACCCTATGCGCGCCGTTGATACTGCTTTGGTGACGCACGGCCATGCCGATCATGCACGCAGCGGCCATAAAACGGTTTACGCAACGCCGGAAACGCTGGCGATTATGAATTTGCGCTATGCCACGCATGATGCGGGGCATGCTGTGAATTATGGCGAACAAATAACTATAGGCGATGTTGCCATCAGCTATCACCCCGCTGGCCATGTGCTGGGTTCAGCGCAAATACGGCTGGAATATCAGGGCGAAACCGTGGTTGTGACCGGCGATTATAAGCGCCGTAGCGATCCGACTTGCCGTCCGTTTGAAGTGGTGCCGTGCGATATTTTCGTGACCGAAGCCACTTTTGCCTTGCCCGTATTTTATCATCCGCCGACCCAGGATGAATTGCAAAAGATACTGGAAAGTCTGGCAGCCAATGCCGAAAGCTGTGTGCTGATCGGTGCCTATGCGCTGGGTAAGGCGCAGCGGGTTATCAGCGAGCTGCGCCTTATGGGTTATGACAAACCGATTTACCTGCATGGCGCGTTAGTGAAAATGTGCGATCTATATCAGCAACATGGCGTTAATCTGGGTGATTTGCGGCCTGTAACCGGCACAGACAAGGCCGATATTGCAGGGCATATCGTAATGTGCCCGCCCTCTGCATTAAATGATCGCTGGTCGCGCCGCCTGCCCGACCCGATTACCGCCATGGCATCAGGCTGGATGCGGGTCCGGCAAAGGGCGCGTCAACGCAATGTTGAGCTTCCCATCATCCTGTCTGACCATGCCGATTGGACCGAACTCACAGACACTATCCGCGAGGTTAATCCGCGCGAGGTTTGGGTAACCCATGGCCGAGAGGAGGCGCTGGTCCATTGGTGCGGCCTGCACCAAATATCGGCCAAAGCGCTGCGCCTTGTTGGGCGTGAAGCGGAAGATGACGGATAAGCAAGGCTATGGAAGAATTTGCCAAATTGATTGACCGGCTAATCTATACAAGGTCACGCAACCAGAAGCTGGATATTATCGCGCAATATTTGCAGGAAACACCCGATCCCCATCGCGGCTGGGCCTTGGCGGCGCTGACTGGTGATTTAGAATTTCCCAATGCCAAAATCTCTGCCGTGCGCAATGCAGCAAGCGAACGGCTAGACCCTTTGCTTTTTAAGTTAAGCCGCGATTTTGTCGGCGATACCGCAGAGACAGTTGCCCTGATTTGGGAAGCGCGTCCTTTGCCAAAGACGTCCGAAACAGGGCCAATAGCGGTTGGTGATCTGGTGGCAAAATTGCAAAATGTTGCGCGTAAAGATGCCGCAGCATTATTCGCGCAGCTTCTCGACCGGCATGACCCTGATGGCCGTTATGCGCTGATTAAACTAGCAACAGGCGCTATGCGTATTGGTGTATCAGCGCGATTGGCAAAGACTGCTTTTGCTCAGGCCTTTGCGCTGAATGTCGATGATGTGGAAGAGGTTTGGCATGCCCTTAGCCCGCCTTTTGCCGAATTATTTGATTGGGGCGAGGGCAAGACCGGAAAGCCCGATATTAGCGGCACCGCTTATTTCCGCCCCTTCATGCTGGCCCATCCTTTGGAAGAGGGCAGCGTGGACATGGCCGATTATATCGCGGAATGGAAATGGGACGGGATACGGGTACAGATTGTCGGCACCGGCGATGATGTTCGGCTATTTAGCCGCGGCGGCGATGATATAACCGCGGCATTTCCCGATATTGCCAGTAATTTTGATGCAATCGGCGTGGTTGACGGCGAATTGCTGGTGCGCGGCGATGCGCAGGGCGATGACAGCACACAAGGCAGCGCCGCCAGTTTCAACGCTTTGCAACAGCGTTTGGGCCGCAAAAAAGTCTCTGCGAAGATGCAGAAAGACGCTCCTGCTTTTGTGCGGCTTTATGACATATTATTTGATGGCAAAACCGATTTGCGCGCCCTGCCCTGGCAGGAGCGGCGGCCACAGCTAGAGGCGTTTCAAAAGACGCTGAACCATGAACGTTTTGATATATCGCATATTATAGAGGCGGATGATTTTGAACATCTCGCCAAAATCCGTGAAGGCTCGCGTGACGCTGCAATTGAGGGCGTGATGCTCAAGCACAGGCAAAGCCCCTATATTGCCGGGCGCAAGGCTGGATATTGGTATAAATGGAAGCGCGACCCGCTTAATGCCGATTGCGTGATGATGTATGCGCAGCGCGGCTCCGGCAAACGCTCATCGCTTTATTCGGATTATACATTTGGCTGCTGGAATGATGCGGGCGAGCTGCTGCCCGTTGGCAAGGCCTATTCTGGTTTTACCGATGAAGAGTTAAAATGGCTCGACAAATTTGTGCGACAAAACACGGTCAACCGCTATGGCCCTGTGCGTGAAGTGGAGAAAACTCTCGTGCTAGAGGTTGCATTTGATTCCATCCATAGCAGCAAAAGGCACAAATCAGGCCTCGCCATGCGCTTCCCGCGAATATCGCGCATCCGCAAAGACAAACCGGCAAATGAGGCAGATGTAATTACAACATTGCGCGCGATGATTGATTAAGCACTTATTTGCTAAGGCCAGCCATCCGCGCAAAAAGATCAGGATCAACATTGCCGCCCGACAGAGTGATGGCCGTGCGCTTGCCAAGCTGAACCTTGCCAGATAGCAGTGCTGCCAGAGCGACCGCGCCGCCAGGTTCCAGCACAAGATGCAAATGTTCAAACGCCATACGCATGGCATTGCCAATGTCTTCCTCGCTCACCGCAACGCCGGTTGCGCCGCGCTTATGTAATATATCAAACGTCTTTTGGGATACCCGCATAGTCTGCAAAGCATCGCATGATGTTGCGGGCGGGTTGGCACCAATGGGCACAATATGCCCTGCCTCAAGTGACTGGCACATATCATCCCAACCTTCTGGCTCCGCTATCACAATCTCTGCTTCGGGATTGGCCAAAGCGCTGCCAGAGGCCAGACCGCCGCCGCCGCAGCAGGCAATAATCTGGTCAGGCACGCCGCCTGCTTGCGCTATCATTTGCGTGCGAATTTCTGCGCCGCAACTGCCCTGCCCCTCAATAATCCATGGATCATCAAAACTGGGGACGACAATGCCACCCGTTTCCTCTGCAAGCTCAGCCGCTAGAATTTCACGCTGGCCCGTCATCCGGTCATAGGTAATAATATCAGCGCCCATTTGACTGGTGGCACGCAATTTGGCAAGCGGTGCATCCTCCGGCATAATGATCGTGGCGGCAATTCCCAATTTGCGCGCGGCCCAGGCAACACCCTGTGCATGATTTCCAGAAGAAAAAGCGATCACGCCTTTGCGGCGCTGTTCATCATCAAGGTCGGTTAAACGGTGCCAACCGCCGCGAATCTTAAACGCGCCTATGGGTTGCAGATTTTCAGCCTTGCACCAGATGACATTCTTGCCCACATGCAGGGGGAGAAGCGGCGTAGGCGGTAATATATCCGCAATTTTCGTTGCCGCGCGCATTACCCCTTCGGCAGAAGCAGTGCGCGCAGGATCTATTAATAGGCTTGGAGCAGTCATAAGGCATGCTTATAGAGCATATTCATAATCGCTCCAGTACTAGATGAAAGGGTGAAGGATTTGGGCAAGATATTGGTAATTGGCGCAGGCGGCGTTGGCTCTGTGGCCGTGCATAAAATGGCGCAGCTTAATGCAGCGGGCGCAGGCATTTTTGACGAAATCCATCTGGCAAGCCGCACCCTCCCCAAATGCGAAGCGATTGCCGCATCGGTAAAAGAGCGCACGGGCGTTGATGTGCCGGTTTATGCACTGGACGCTGATGATATTGCCGCGACATCGGCCCTGATTGAACAGATAAAGCCTGATCTGGTGTGCAATTTGGCGCTGCCTTATCAGGATTTGAATATCATGGAGGCCTGCCTTAAAACCGGTGTCCATTATATGGATACCGCCAATTATGAACCGCGCGATGAAGCCAAGTTCGAATATCATTGGCAATGGGCCTATCAGGAGCGTTTCAAAGAGGCGGGCCTTATAGCATTATTGGGTTCAGGCTTTGACCCGGGCGTCACCAGTGTTTTTGCAAGCTATCTTAAAAAACACTATTTTGACCGGATTGATACGCTCGACATTTTGGATTGTAATGGCG
>CAZAHS010000067.1:0-3437 GCA_964484855.1 uncultured Sphingomonadaceae bacterium
TTCAATCGCGTCCCAAATCAGTGCGCCGCAATCCACACCGTCAAAATCATCAATTGCCACAATGCCAGTGGGCGACGTCACGTTAATTTCAGTGAGCCATTTGCCGCCAATGACATCAATGCCGACAAAGACCAGCCCACGTTTTTTAAGCTCCGGCCCCATGGCATCGCAAATTTCCTGCTCTCTTGGCGTCAATTTGCTGGCCTCTGCATAGCCGCCTTGCGCCAAATTGGAGCGAAACTCCCCTTCCCCCGGCTTGCGATTAATCGCGCCGACAACCACGCCATCAACCAGCACAATGCGCTTGTCGCCCTTTTGTACTTCGGGCAGGAAAGGCTGCACCATATGCGGTTCAGGCCAGGTCTGGTTAAACATTTCCATCAATGCAGATAGGTTGCTGCCATTGGCAGGCACTTGAAAGATCGCTTTGCCGCCATTGCCGTGCAACGGTTTGACCACCAATGCGCCATGTTTTGCCTGAAAAGCACGCACTTCATCTAGCGAGCGTGTAATCATGGTTGGCGGCATGAATTCAGCATAATCCAGCACAAACACCTTTTCCGGCGCATTGCGTACAGATGCCGGATCATTAATCACCAAAGTCTCGCCCGCAAGCCGCTCCAGCAAATGGGTGGCTGTGATATAGCCTAAATCAAATGGCGGGTCTTGCCGCATCAATATCACATCAATATCACTGCCCAGATCAAGCGTTACCGCCGGTTCCATGGTGTAATGATCGCCCTGAACCTTTTGCACGCTAACACGGTTTGCCAGTGCGCGCACACGGCCCGCTTCATAGGTTAGTGTCTCAACATCATAATGGTAAAGGCTGTGGCCGCGTTCCTGTGCCGCCAGCATAAGGGCGAAACTGGAATCGCCTTTGATATTAACGCTTTCCATCGGGTCCATCTGTACTGCTACGCGCAATCCCATGAATTTGCCTTTCCATATTCTGTTGGCGACCATGTTTTGGTAAAGCCGCCTATAATTTATCCGGCATCATGCCATATATTGACCAGATGGCGCGGCCAGCGGCGCGGCGCAACCAATATTACATCGATAGACAGTGTTTCGCCTTTGCTGGCATAAAGATGCGCTATGGAATGCACGGCCGCAGCGACGCGGGAAAGGCGCTTGCGGTCTATGGCATCGTTTAGTGCGGCCGCATTTGTGCGCTGCTTCACTTCCACAAAGGCAATGGTGCCAAAACGCCGTGCAATCAGGTCAATCTCGCCGCGCGCTGTTTTTACTCTGCGCGCCAATATGCGCCAGCCTTTTAACTGCAAATATAGCGCTGCCACCTGCTCGCCGCGCCGCCCCTGCTGCTCAGCGCGCTGACGGCGGCTTGTCCCGTTCATTGCTGATTGTTTTTAATGCGCAGAGCCGCATCATAAAGCGATTTGCGGTCAAGGCTAAATTGCTGCGCCACAAAAGACGCCGCTTTGCCCGTAGACATTGTTTCCAATGCCTCTGTCAAAGCTGATTGTACGGCATCATCATCAATCTGCGCGGAAACAGGAATAGGCGGACCGATAACGATGCAAATCTCACCCTTTACAGAATTTTGCGCATAAAATGCCGCCAGCTCGCGCAAGGTGCCGCAACGTGTTTCTTCAAATTTTTTGGTAATCTCACGTATTACAGCGCCCTCCCTTTCAGGCCATGACCCTGCCATGGCGGCCAAAGCGGCGGCCAATCGCTGCGCAGATTCGTAGAATATCAATGTTGCATCCAGCGCGTTATATTGCATCAGAGCATCGTCTCTGGCCTTTGCTTTATTGGGCAAAAAGCCTGCAAATAAAAAACGGTCACTGGGCAATCCAGACAATAGCAACGCCGTTATAAAGGCACTGGCGCCTGGCACAGCATGGACCGCAACCCCTGCATCGCGGGCCGCGCGCACTAACTTAAAGCCTGGATCGCTAATCAGCGGCGTACCTGCATCACTCACCAAAGCAATGGCGTATTCGCTGGCTAAATTCAGCAAATTATCGCGGTCCGCCTGCTTACTATGGTCATTATAACGCAGGGTTGGCGTCGTGACGTCAAGGTGCCGCAGCAGCTTGCCCGTTACCCTGCTATCCTCACATGCAATATATTTTACATGGGCAAGCGTAAATATTGCCCTCTCACTAATATCAGAAAGGTTGCCGATCGGGGTCGCAACAATGTACAGACCCGGTTCAAGTTCATGATTCATAAGTCACCAAAGACACCGCATGTTACGGGCATGGACTATAAGGTGGGGAGCAAACAAGTGAAAATCTCTAATTGGGGCCGCAATGGCCGTCTGGCGATTGCCGCAACAATGCTAATTGCATTGGCGGGGTGTAAAACGGTTATTCCTTCAGGCGATGCGCCAAGGACATCTGAAGCGCCAGTAGAAGCACCGGATGTTGCAGAGCAGCCAATTGATAATGTGGTTGCCGCCGATAATCAGCGTCACCGCATTGCGTTGCTATTACCGCTAAGCGGTAGCAACGCCAATATCGGCACATCGCTCGCCAATGCAACAACCTTGGCGCTGCTGGATACCAAGGCCGATAATATTCGCATCACCCGCTATGACACCGCCAAAGGCGCAGGTTCAGCCGCGCGCAAGGCGATTGCTGATGGCAACACCCTGATACTTGGCCCGTTATTGGCGGACAATGTTCGCGCCGCTTCACGCGTAGCGCGTCCGGCGGGTGTTCCTATAATCAGCTATTCCAATGACGTTAGTGTCGCAGGGAATGGCACTTTCATTATGGGATTTGTGCCGGACCAGTCTGTTGAGCGCATTATAGCCTATGCCCGTTCACAGGGCCTAACGCGCTTTGCAGGCCTAACGCCAGATGGCGAATATGGCCAGCGATCCGCTTCTGCTTTGCTGCGCGCTGTTAATAATAGCGGCGGTGCGGTTGTGCGGATGGAAAGCTATAATCGCACTGGTGCATCATTACGCTCTGCCATCAACAAAATGCGCAGTGCAAAAAATTATGATGCGCTTTTAATCGCGGATAGCGGGCAAACCGCCATTCGCGCGATACCGCTTATCCGCAGCAGCGGCAGCAATGCCCGTATTCTTGGCACCGAATTATGGAATACAGACAATAATCTTAGCGGTGCGCCATCAGCGCGCGGTGCATGGTTTGCCAGCGTTTCCGATGGTCTGTACAATCAATATGCCAATAAATATCGCCAGCAGTTCAGCGCATCGCCATTTAGGCTGTCAAGCCTGGGCTATGACAGTGTTCTGCTCACCTACCGCGTCGCGCGTGACTGGAAGGTCAACACACCTTTCCCAGTTGACCGTTTGCGCGATTCGGATGGATTTGTGGGGCTAGACGGCGCTTTCCGTTTTGGAAGCAGCGGCGTTGCAGAGCGCGCATTGGAAGTTCAGGAAGTACGCACCAGCGGCTTTGCCATTGTTTCCGCCGCACCGCGAAGCTTTGACG
>CAZAHS010000067.1:3447-10166 GCA_964484855.1 uncultured Sphingomonadaceae bacterium
ATTAATCATATAAAAAAGGGCTGCACCAATAGGATGCAGCCCTTTTTTAAGTTTTGGTCTTAAACTGGTAAATCAGCCGATAGTTTGACCGGTTTTGGCCCAATCGGCCATAAAGGCATCAATCCCTTTATCAGTCAGCACATGTTTGAACAGGCCGCGAATAACACCCGGCGGCATGGTTGCGACATCAGCGCCAATACGCGCGGATTCCAGTACATGAATAGGGTGGCGGATTGATGCGACCAATATTTCTGTATCAAACAGATAATTGTCATAAATTAGGCGGATATCCTCAATCAGCCGCATACCATCAAAGCCATTATCATCATGACGGCCAACAAATGGCGAAATAAAGGCCGCACCTGCTTTGGCGGCCAGCAAAGCCTGGTTAGCAGAGAAACAGAGCGTTACATTAACCTGACAACCATCATCGCTAAGTTTCTTACAGGTTTTTAGGCCGTCTATAGTCAGCGGCACTTTAATCGCCACATTGTCAGCAACAGCGCGCAATATATCGGCTTCTTTCATCATGGTTTCATGGTCAAGCGCGACGACTTCGGCAGAAACCGGTCCATCAACCAATCCGCAAATTTCTTTCACCACAGGAATGAATTCACGGCCCGATTTATGGATCAGTGAAGGATTGGTGGTAACACCATCAAGCAAACCCGTTGCCGCAAGATCGGCAATTTCCGCAGTATCCGCGGTATCGACAAAGAATTTCATATTCCGGCCTTTCTAACAGACTTTGTACACGTCCTTTACACTGGACGATTCGTCGCTTGGTATAGCGGCAGCGCCATGCAGCGGCTATAGAACGGCCCATGGCGCATGGTGATAACTTGCAAAACAAAGCGAATAAACCGCGTTCCGGCGGAGCATCGGCGCCGCGCGCACCATCATCAAAAAAGCGTGTGCGCGTTATATTGCTAACCAATATTATTGGCCCGCTAGATTATAGCGTACCAGATGATATGGACTTGGCCGCAGGTGACATTGTTACCGTGCCATTGGGCCCACGCACAATCACCGGCATTGTCTGGGATAGCCCTTTTGATAATAAAGACGCATCGACACAGGCAATTTCCGCCCCGACAGTGGACGACAAAAAACTGCGGCCCGTGCGCGCAAAACTGAATATTCCGCCCTTATCAGCAAAAATGCGCGAATGGCTTATATGGGTGTCACATTATTATATGGCACCCCTGCCCAATATCTTGCGCATGGCGGTGCCCGGCTCCGCGATGGCCAGCGATGCGCGGCCAAGTATAGAATATAGTCTGAATGATAAACGGCCCGATCGCATGACCAGCGCACGTGAACGGGTATATGAACAGCTAATCGGTGCGCAGGGCAGCCTTACCGATCTGGCCAGCAAAGCCGGTGTTTCGGATGCGGTGCTGCGCAATCTGGTCAATAGCGGTTTTTTTGAACGGCATATGGTGCCGGTAACCTATAATTTTCCTGCGCCTGATCCAAATTATGGCCCTGTGGACCTTAGCGATGCGCAGCGCGATATTTCTGATGAATTGAAACAGGCCGTTGCAAGACATGATGACCAGCCGCTTATTCTTGACGGCGTCACAGGGTCAGGCAAAACCGAGGTCTATTTTGAAGCCATAGCTGAAGCGCTAAAAAACGATCTGCAAACCATAGTTTTATTGCCAGAAATTGCCTTAACGCAGCCATTTTTAGCGCGGTTTGAAAAGCGGTTTGGCGCTGCACCGGTTGCTTGGCATTCTGGCCTGAAACAATCAGAGCGCCGCCGCGCATGGCGCGCCATCGCAACCGGCAATGCCAAGGTTGTAGTCGGCGCGCGCTCGTCACTATTCCTGCCCTATCCACAATTGGGGCTTATCATCATTGATGAAGCACATGAGGTCAGTTTCAAACAGGATGACGGTGTGCGCTATAATGCGCGAGATGTTGCCGTTATGCGCGGGCAGTTTGAGAAATGCCCTGTTATATTGGCCAGCGCGACACCAGCCATTGAAACGCATCATATGGGTGTGAATGGGCGCTATAAGCGGCTGGAGCTGCCAGCACGTTATGGCGGCGCGGCCTTGCCTGATATTAAGCCGATTGACCTGCGAGAAACCCCGCCAGAGCGCGGCCAGTGGATAGCGCCGCCTTTGGTGGACGCCCTTGCGCAAAATCTGGAGGATGGACGTCAGTCTCTGCTCTTTCTTAATCGCCGTGGTTATGCGCCGCTGACATTATGCCGGACATGCGGGCATCGTTTTGTCTGTCCTAATTGCAGCGCATGGATGGTCGAGCATAGGTTAAGTGCAAGGCTGGCCTGTCATCATTGCGGCCATGTTATGCCGCCGCCCGATGAATGCCCCGAATGCGGCGAAGAGGACAGTTTGGTCGCTTGCGGTCCGGGTGTTGAGCGCATTGCCGATGAGGTGAAAACCCATTTTCCAGAGGCGCGCACCATGTTGGTGACATCAGACACAATATGGTCCCCCGCCCTGGCCGCTGATTTTGTTGCGCAGGTAGAAAATGGCGAGATTGATATCATTATCGGCACGCAATTGGTGACCAAGGGCTATCACTTTCCGGACCTAACATTGGTTGGCGTAATTGATGCGGATATCGGGCTGGAAGGCGGCGATTTACGCGCCAGTGAGCGCTCTTTCCAGCAAATCACACAGGTTTCCGGCCGCGCAGGTCGCTCTGAACACCCCGGCACTGTTTATATCCAAACGCGCAACCCTGAAACGCCGGTCATGGCGGCCTTGCTAGCAGGCGACCGTGACGGATTTTATGCCGCTGAGCTGCAATCGCGCGAACTGGCCATGATGCCGCCTTTTGGCCGCTTGGCAGCAATCATCATTTCTTCAGAGGATGAAGGCAGCGCCAAATCTCTAGCCGAGCATTTGGGTCAGGTTGCACCGCATGTTCCGGGTTTTGATGTTTATGGACCAGCGCCCGCACCGCTTTCTATGCTGCGCGGGCGCTATCGCTATCGCTTACTGGTCCAAGCCAAACGCACAGTGCCTTTACAGAAAATTATCGCAGACTGGCTGGACCGGGTTACCATCAGCAAGGCTGTTAGGCTGGCAGTGGACGTTGATCCCTATAGTTTTGTGTAGCGGCAATATCTGTATTTTCGTTACGCTCTTGTCATGCTAGGCAGGCCATATAGGCGATTTATGGGGATATTTTTCTGAAACCTTTATCAAAATTTTTGTCGGCTATTTTGTATCTGCCCGCACTTATGCTGTCCGCATTTATACTATGTGCCGCTCCGGCCTTTGCAGAACCTGCCGATATTCGCGCAAGCGCACGCTCTGTTGTGCGCGTGATATTGGTTGAGCGCAATGATGAGCAGGTCTCTTTCATCGGTCATGGCAGCGGCTTTGCCATTGCCCCCAATTTGATTGTCACTAACGCACATGTGGTTGCACCAACTATTGAGAATAGCGAGATTATCATCGGCATAGTCCCGTCAGAAGGTAGCAAAAGCTATGGCGGCAGCGTTATTGCATATTCCCCGCGCAATGATCTGGCCCTGATCCGCATGAACGGCGGTAGCTTGCCCTCCCTCGCCTTTTATGCGCCGCAAGTCAGCGATGGTTCAGGGGTTTTCGCCATTGGCTATCCTGGAGCCGTTGACCGCGCACTTGGGCTAACCATCGGCGATTTGGTAGAACCTGGATCCCCTGTAAAAACGCCCGGCACTATTTCATCTGGCGTAAGCCCGCGTGAATTTGATTCGCTGCTCCACACCGCCCCCATGGCTCAAGGCAATAGCGGCGGACCATTGGTTGATAATTGCGGGCGCATTGTCGGCGTAAACAGCTTTGGCACTTTGTCAGATGGCAGCGATGCAGAATTTGCTTTTGCAGTGTCCAATAAAGAAATTCTGCCCTTTTTGCGTGATGCCGGTGTCCGCCCCATCATCGCATCAACGCCCTGCCTTTCCTCTAGCCAGATTAGTCAGGCCGAAACGCAGCAGGCACTTACCCAAATGGCCAGCCAAAGCGCGACACAATTTCAAGAGGCCGAACAGCGCCGCCAACGCGAAGAGGCAATGGCGCGGCAAGTGGACCAGCAATTGCGCGCTGAGAGAGAAAATTACCTGTTAATGGCCCTGCTTTGCGGGTTAATTGCCAGCTTTGCCGGTAGCGCTACACTGTTATTTTACAGCCAAAATAGCATGATAGCTATGCGGATTGCGCTTGGCGGCACATTGCTGGCGCTTATTGCCGGCGGCGCGATATTATATTTTCGCCCTTCCTATGATCTGTATCTAGAGCGGCTATCGGCCAAGCGTGAGATCGCACAAAAAGTGCAGCCAAAAGGCACATCAGATAGCAAATATCTGGGAGATAATATCTGTACAATTGACCGCCAGCGCAGCAAGATGACGGTATCAAATATCACACAGCTTGAATTAAATTGGGCGGCAAATGGCTGTATTAATGGCCGTACACTATATGTTGAGGCTGATAAGGATTGGCAGCGTATTTTCGTGCCGAACAATGAGCAGACAATATCCGTCAACAGCTTTAACCCAGAAAGCGGGGATTTTCGTATCAGCCGCTATCTGGTGGAGCGCGATATTATGGATACAGCCCGTAAAGAACGGCAAGCGCTGGGCAATATACAATGTTCATCAAATAGCGAAGCGCGTGACAGGCTCAGCAGCTTGCAGTCATCATTGGCTGCTGCGCTGCCTTCCTCACCAAATGAAATACTCGTCTTTTCCTGTGTGCAAGACAGCGAATAAAATATTATATAAAAATATGTCTTAGCTCTTATGGGCTTTTTCCGCATCAATGAGTTTCTGCTTAATCTCCAGCCCATAGGCATAGCCGCCCAGCGAACCATCACTGGCGACTACACGGTGACAAGGTATGAGCACGGCAATATTGTTTGCGCCATTGGCAGAGCCTGCAGCGCGATAGGCTTTAGGCCTGCCAACCGCTGCCGCCAATTCGGCATAGCTACACGTTTCGCCGGGCGGGATAGCCTGTAATTGCTGCCAAACCGCTTCTTGAAATGCCGTTCCCTGTACGTCCAGCGCTATATTATGCGCAGCCCCGGGCCGCTCCACTGCATCAACAACCTGTTTGACAACAGCCGCAAAATCCGCACCGCCTCTGTCTAGCCTGGCCTTAGGGAAGCGCGCCTGTAATGCCTCCTCTCCCTCATTAAAAGATAATCGACAAACGCCCTTATCTGTGGCCGCAACCAGCATAGAGCCAAGATAGGTATCAACAATAGTCCAATGAATATGCGCACCCGCACCGCCATTTTGCCAGATACTGGGCTTCATCCCCAACCTTCCCTTATTTTCAGCATAAAATCGCGATGGCGATTGATAGCCTGCATCATAAATTGCATCGCTTACCCGCTGTGATTGCGCAAGAGTATCGCCCGCTTCTTTGGCACGAATGGCCCTTGCATAAGCAGATGGAGACAGGCCAACTTCACGTTTAAAAATACGCTGCAAATGTGAGGGAGAATATCCTGCATCATCGGACATCTCTTTTAGCTTTGGTATATTCGGCGCGGCTTTAATCATGGCAATAACAGTTTTAATCGCCCTTGCATCGCGCATAATATCACGCGGATGGCATCTTTTGCAGGCACGCAGACCGGCCTGCTCAGCCGCTATATATGACGCAAAGAACCTAACATTCTCTCTTTTCGGATGACGCGCAGCACATGAAGGGCGGCAATAAATACCAGTGCTTAACACCCCGGTATAAAATTGCCCATCATGTGCCTTGCTGCGGCGCATCACAGCGCGCCAAGCGGCATCATCGCAAATTGCTTTATCCATGCAGGAATATCTAACCTTGATGATGGCTTAGCGCATCCCGTTTCTTGCGATCAAAAGCCAAAAATTGCGGATATGCATAAAATGTCACTAAAAAACATGATGATAGCAATAGAGGTGAGCAGTGCATTATCCTCATAATAGCCGGTAGCTTTTGCACGAAAGGTTTTGACACCAAAAATTGCCACTTGCAGCGTATGAAATATAATCCCTGCTATCGTCATTGCCCGTCTTGCAATGGTGATTTAGGAATGCTAGCAGCCGCGCCAAATGCAGCGAATTCGTAATTCTTCGCTACAGACCCATATTCTATAGCAGGCCATGAGCGGCCGGTAACAGGAAAGTGAGACCGTGGAGCATTCCAGCGGCATACAAGCCAGCCTAGCAGGGCGATATGCAAGCGCACTCTTTGCGTTGGCGCGTGACCAGAGCAAAATCGAATCAGTTGAGACTGATTTGTTGGCGCTGGCCGAACTGGCAACGCCAGAAAGTGCAAATTACAGCCAAGATTTCAGCAATTTGCTGCTTGCACAAACCGTCTCGCATAAAGCAGCGCAAGCGGTAATGGTCAGCATCTCAAAGTCGATGAAGCTGCAGGACATAACGGCCAATTTTCTCGGTGTACTCGCTGAAAATGGCCGCTTGTCGAAATTGCCAGGCATCATTTCAGCTTACAAGCAATTGGCAGCGGACAATCGCGGTGAAATCCATGCGGATGTTACCAGCGCTTTCCCGCTTAAGGCTGACCAGCGTAAAGCAATCGAATCACAGTTAAAAACCCATTCCGGCCGTAAGGTCATAATTTCAGAACATGTCGATCCCGATATTTTGGGCGGTCTGGTTGTCAAAATTGGCAGTCAGATGATCGATAGCAGTATTAAAACGCGTCTCAACACGCTTTCGCAAGCGATGAAAGGCTAAATTA
>CAZAHS010000068.1:0-2072 GCA_964484855.1 uncultured Sphingomonadaceae bacterium
CCTTTATTATAGTGGCCTTTATCATAGCGGCCTTTGCGCCCTATGCGAATGCGCAAGTTTCGGGGCCGCCAAATGATGCACCAGTGCTTGGCCCGGCTGATCCGCGAGAGGCGGCTTTTAACCAATGTCTGGATAGCGCGGTTGATGATCCGCTAACCGGTGTAGATACCGCCAATAAATGGCTGAGCGTGGGCGGCAGTTATTTTGCGCGCCATTGTCTGGCCTTTGCCTATTCGCGGCAGAAACGCTGGCTGCTTTCCAGCGAGGCCTTTGCCAAAGCCGCGCAAGAAGCGGGGCAGGCAGGTGATGAGCGCACCGCA
Organism: uncultured Sphingomonadaceae bacterium; assembly: GCA_964484855.1. Lineage (GTDB taxonomy): Bacteria > Pseudomonadota > Alphaproteobacteria > Sphingomonadales > Sphingomonadaceae > Alterisphingorhabdus. The sequence continues at coordinate 321 of CAZAHS010000068.1, forward strand.
AATTTATGGGTTCAAGCGGCCAATGCGGCGCTGGCGGGCAATCAGCCATCCACGGCTCTGGCGCATCTGGACAGCGCCATTGCCAGCAATATTTTGCAGGGTCAGGCGCTGGGTCTGGCGCATCTTGATCGTGCGCGCGCATTGGTTGCGCTGGAGCAGTTACAGGCTGCAAAGGCTGAATTCACATTGGTGCAGAAATATGCACCGGATGACCCATTGGGCTGGCTTTTATCAGCGACATTGGAACGGCGACTGGACAATTTGGAACGCGCTGCATCCGATATCAATGTCGCTTTGTCCATTGTGCCGCAAGATGCTGATGTCATGCTGGAGGCAGGGGTGATTGCGGCGCTGACCGGTGATTATGATGCAGCAAAAACCTATTGGAACAGCATCACAGCGCAAACCCGGCCTAGCGCGGCAAAATTATCTGCCCGGCAATATTTGAAGCAATTGGAAGATACGCCAGATGATGAAGCGGCCCAATAATAGGCAATAAAGGCCTTTTGCTGTCCATTTTATTGCGCCTTATAGCAATTTTTAATTGGTCTTTGCCGTATTAATGCACATCTGTGATGCAAGATTTCGGTTTGATGAAATATTTTGGAGTTTATAAATTATGAGCAGCGAACAGACCCAGCAATATCCCAAATATCTGCATAGCATGATCCGTGTTACGGATGCTGATGCTGCTGTAAATTTCTTCAATCTTATCGGGCTAGAAGAAGTGCGGCGTTTTGATGTTGAAAAGGGGCGCTTCACGCTAATTTTCATGGCCGCGCCGGGGCAGGAAGGTGTTGCTGAGGTGGAGCTGACTTATAATTGGCCGCCTGAAGATGGCTCTGCGCCAGAGGATTATGATGGCGGGCGTAATTTCGGCCATTTGGCTTATCGTGTCGGCAATATTTATGAAACCTGCCAGCGGCTAATGGATGCCGGTGTGACGATTAACCGTCCGCCGCGTGATGGGCATATGGCCTTTGTGCGTTCACCAGACGGCATCTCTATCGAGCTATTGCAAGAGGGGAATTTGGAGCCACAAGAACCATGGGCCAGCATGGAAAATACCGGTTCTTGGTAAGGCCAAACAATATCGCTTTGTGATTGTTTACGCGCGTTAATGCCTGCGCAATACGCTATGAATTAGTCATAAATAATCAGATGAAAGGATCACCATGGCCAAAACTGGATTATACGCCGCCGCTATTGCATCGACTCTTGTTTTAGCAGGGGCCGGGCCGCTAATGGCTTGGGCGACCCCTTATGATGATATTGCTGCTGACGATACGGTAAAAGACACCGATTCAGTTGCGGGCATTTCTACCAAAGGCCTGAAAAAAAGGGATCTTAAACGTCTGACCCGCATGCTGGAAGGCCGTGAGGCGGGGCGTGCGCAGCAATGTATTCAATTGCGGCAAGTGCGCCGTTCTGCTGGTTTGGGCGATGATATTCTGATCTATGAGATGCGCGGCGGCCAGATTTTTGTTAATCGCCCGCGCAGTGGCTGTAATGACCTGAGTGATAATGGCATTGTCAACACCTCACCCAATGACAGAATATGCGAAGGCCAGATCTTTGATGTGCGTGATTTTCGTGCAGGTATTCCGCTAGCTAGCTGTTCCTATGGTAAATTTGTTGAATATACCGAAGTAGAAAAAGACGCTGCGGATTAAGCGCTTCACATATTTATGTGCGGCGCGGCGTTAAAAAGCCGATAGAAAATTGGTCAGTGCCGCGCCAATATCATCAACA
>CAZAHS010000068.1:2172-10111 GCA_964484855.1 uncultured Sphingomonadaceae bacterium
GCGGCGTTAAAAAGCCGATAGAAAATTGGTCAGTGCCGCGCCAATATCATCAACAGCATAGCCGCCTTCCATCATGATGGTGGTCGGCAGGTTTAGTGCGGCTATCATCGCGCCCATTTCGCTAAAATCTTCTGTGGTCAGCGCCAATTGGGATATTGGGTCACTGCCTAAAGTGTCTGCGCCAAAAGATATCAGCAACATGTCCGGCTGGGTTGCCTGAATGATGTTGATGGCAGAGCGCAAAACGCTTTTATAGCGGCCCCAGTCCGTACCGCGCGGCAGCGGAAAATTATGATTATGGCCCAGACCCGGCCCCGCCCCATTTTCATCGGCATGGCCCCAGAAAAAAGGGTAATCACTGCGCGGATCGGCATGGAGCGAGATAAAGGCCACATCATCGCGGCCATAAAAAATATCCTGCGTGCCATTGCCATGATGGTAATCAACATCAAGGATCGCCAGCTTTGCCGCGCCATTATCGCGTGCATATTGCGCGGCAATGGCGATATTGTTGAGATAGCAATAGCCGCCCAGATAGTCCGCGCCCGCATGATGACCGGGCGGACGGCAGAGCGCTAAAGCGGCTTTGCTATCGCCCTGCAACACTGTATCGGCCGCGCTGATAGCCGTGTGCGCATTGGCATAGGCGCTGGCCCAAGTGTCGGCGCTAATTGGCGTGGCGGCATCAAAGCTATATTGGCCAATATCACCATCAATGCGGCCGAGTTTGAGCGGGCGGCGGCCAACAACCGGCCAGGCATAGCCCGTCACATCACCGTCGCGCCCCGCCTCTTGCCACCGCGCATAAGCGGTTTGCAGAAAGGCAAGATAGCCATCATCATGCACCGCTTTAAGCGGCTCCATGCCATAATCATGCGGCTTTTGCAGGGCATAGCCCTGTTCACGCAGCGCGGTGATGAGCGCATCAACGCGCCCCACATGCTCAGCATAGGGCACAAAGCCCCCATTGTGCAATTCAGTGGGCGGGTTATGCGCCCGCTGCGCAGGATCAAAAAATACCGGTAAAGAGTTGGCCATTTATTTGACGACCAGATCGGCGGGCAATGTTGGCTCGCTCAATATGGTTTTCATGCGCGCCCATTTGGTTGCCTCATCCACATTACCGGCCTCAACAAAATCCCGCACCATATCCAGCCCCAGACCATAGTTGATAACATAGGTGCGATAGGTATCGAGAAAGCGGATAGACTGTTCAGCGGATTTGCGACCGCGAAAGCCATAGCGCATAGTCAAGCTCACAGCTTCTTCACGGTCAATTTCTTTATCAATATAAGCGCGAGCGATGGCAAAACGCTGTCCGGACAATCCGCTTAAGGCTTTTGCAATTTCAGGCGTTATATCTGGCCCATCTTTAATGCTGATGCCCGCCAAGGGTGCCAATATGCGATTTTCATATTCGGCTTGCTGACCGTCTGGGAAGGCCAGCTCTATGCCATAATTGGCGCTTCCCTCGGCAATAACGCTTTGTGGGCTGTAAAGCGGGTAAACCTGATATTCCGGCCAGCCGCGCTCTTTGGCGAGATTCTTCTCCAGCAGCATATTGAACACATGATGGCCGGGATAACCTTCATGACAACCCAGATCGACCGCGCGGCCAATAGCGATGGGCAGGTCGGTGTTAATCTCAATCTTGCTGTTAAAATCGCCCTGATAATAATTATAACCGCTCCATGGCTTGTCGTTCACAAAGCGCATGGTGAAGCGTTCATTGTCCGGCAGATCAATATATTGCAAAGTGCGGCGGCGGCATTCAGCAATGGCTGCATCAAAAACCGGCTGCAATTTCTCTTTGGGCAATATGGTTGTGGGCGGGAACAATTTGGTGATGCGCTTGGTCAATGGCCCATTGCCAGGCACTAGTTTTTCGAGAGTCTGATACGCTGTTTCCAGATCGGTCAACGGCTTTATATCCGGCACCACACCGAACAGGCCCAGCGCTTCTTCACGAAAGCTCAGCGTTTCGCCTTGCAGCATTAATAGCCGCGTGCGCGCTGCGGTTAATTGGCCCAGCAAATAGGCGCGGCGCTTTTTCTCCAAGCGGTCAAGCTGGCTTTCATCGACCAGATCAAGCCGCTCCTCCAGCGCGATAACCGCATTGGCCAGATCAACCAGACCGCGCGGATTAGCCTCTGCCTCTGCCTTCCACTCCGCTGGGCCATAATAAGCGTCAATATAGCCCTCTTCCTTAGTGCCGATTTCCAGTGACAGCTTCACATAATCTTCGGCAATCATATTCATTTGTGCTTCTGCGCTTTGGGCAGAAACAGTGCTTGCTGTGCCAAGGCTTGCTGCTTCGGCATCCTGTTGCACAGAAGCAATTGGCGCGGCATTTTGGCAAGAAGAAAGCAATAAAGCCGCGCACATGCCGCCCATCATCAAAGATTTGGAAAAATTATAGGGCATTGGAATGGGCATGGTGATATTCCTATCTGCTGATGATGCTAGCTTATATTGGCGGCAGCCTCAGGGTCGCCGGTTCTTATGCCGCCCCGCGCGTCCACCCGCTCAAGTTCGTGGCGCTTTTTCTGCGGCGCGAAACGCAGGATGAAATAGCCGACCAGCGCCGAGAGGATAGAGCCCATTAAGATACCGATTTTGGCCTCATCGCGCAGCAATTGCGCGGCCTCATTTTTGCCGGGAAAGGCCAGTTCGCCAATAAACAGGCTCATGGTAAAGCCAATGCCGCACAAGATGCTGACCGCATAGATTTGTAGCCAGCTTGCCCCTGTCATGCGCGATGCAAAACCAGCCTTAACGCACAGCCAGATACTGCCAAAAATACCGATTTGCTTGCCGATGAACAGACCGGCCGCAATGCCCAAAGGCAGGGGCGCAAAAATCTCTCCAACCGTCATTTCACCAATATGCACTCCGGCATTGGCAAAACCGAAAAGCGGTATGATGAAATAGGCGCTCCATGGCGTTATTGCATGTTCCAAAATGTGCAGCGGGGATTCGGCGCTGTCTGGCGCGCCGGGTGTTTTGGTGATCGGGATCATTAATGCCGCCAGCACACCGGCGATGGTGGCGTGGACACCGGACATCAGCACCAGAAACCAGAGGATGAGCGAAAAGATAAGGTAAACCGGAATGCTTTTAATGCCAGAGCGATTAAGCGCATACATAACCGCCAATATAGCAGCCGCTACCCCCAGAAACATGGGATCGAGTCCCTTTGTATAAACAAGTGCAATGATAGCGACCGCGCCCATATCATCAACAATAGCAACGGTGACCAGAAACAATTTCAACGATGCCGGTGCGCGTTTGCCGAGCAGCGCCAACACACCAATGGCAAAGGCAATATCGGTTGCCGCAGGAATGGCCCAACCATTGCTAAGGTCAGGGCCAGGCGTTCCCAATGTGATGCCAAGATAAACAATAGCGGGAAAAACCATGCCGCAAGCCGCCGCAATAATCGGCAAACGCCGGTCAGACCATGTGGCCAGACGGCCATCAATAAATTCGCGTTTAATTTCCAGCCCAACCAGAAAGAAAAAGATCGCCATTAGCGCGTCATTAACGAACAGATGCAAATTAGCTTCTTTTAGCTTAGCGCCCAGCGGCACATTAAAACCCCAGCCACCATGCAAAAGCCCATGATACAAATCATAAAGCGCGGAATTGGCAATCACCATCGCCAGCGCCGCCGCCACCATAAGCAAAATACCGCCCGAAGCCTCGCTTTCCAGGAAGTTGCGCAGCGCCGAATTTGTCCCCCGGCGTATCATTTTCACTTCTTCGGGGGCGGACATATATTCTCCTCTGGCAGTTTATCCTTTGCAAAGCCCGTTTATTGGCGATGCGCAGGGTCCATTTCGGTGTCTGGCCACATGTCAAAACGCAGCGCGTAGCAATATGGTCTATTTATTCGCAAATGCCAGCTTGTCCAGTGGCATGATATTGAGAGTCAATAAAGGCCGCGACAAGTTTGCGGCGATTATTTTTCGCGCAATGCCGACAAATAGGTGAAAAGCATGGTGGCGATTATTTACAGAACATATTTTACTTATCCGAAAATTCCGTCATAAAATACAATATCGGTTGATGTGCGGAGAAAAATAAGATGGATATTTTCGTATCAATCGACTTTTTTGTCCGTGAATTCGCCCTTTTTGCTGCATTCTGGCTCTTTCTGGGCGCAGTTGATGATATTGCGATCGACATAATATATTTCCGGCTTTTTGCATTTTGGCGGCGCAAAGATGATGTTTGCCCTTCTGATGGGCCGAGCGGGCATATCCCCAAATCTTTTGCTGTGTTCATTCCTGTTTGGCAGGAGCAGGATGTTATCTGCACCACTTTGCGCAATATTACCGCGCAATGGCATGATATAGATTTGCGCATCTATGTCGGTTGTTACCCCAATGATGATGATACGCTGAGAGCGGTTATGCAGGCAGCGCGCGATCCGCGCCTGCATATCGTCATCAATACCGCGCCCGGGCCTACAACAAAGGCGCAATGCCTGAACCGTTTATGGCAGGCGCTATGTGATGATGAGCGCGATAATGGGCAGCAAACTGATGCCATCATCCTGCATGATGCGGAGGACGAGGTGCATGCAGCGGCCCCCGCAATATTTGCCCGCTATTTGCAAGATCACGATATGGTGCAATTGCCGGTTTTGCCAAAAATCTATCCCGGTTCACCGATGATTTCAGGCCATTATTGCGATGAATTTGCCGAAGCGCATGGCAAGTTTATGCCCGTGCGTCAGGTATTGGGCGCATCCATGCCGCTGGCCGGTGTTGGCTGCGCGATAAGCAGAGACATTTTGCAGCCCTTAATTCAGCGTCAGAATAGCGGTTTATATGGTCCATTTTCCGAACAGAGTTTAACCGAGGATTATGAGCTGGGCCTGCGTCTGCACAATGCCGGTGCACGCAGCCATTTCGCCACTGTACATGATGATGTGGGTGATTTGGTGGCAACGCGCGCTTATTTCCCCCATGGTTTGGGCGCTGCGGTGCGGCAAAAAAGCCGCTGGACCGCGGGTATCGCGCTCAGCGGCTGGGACAGGCTGGGCTGGCATAGCAGGCAAACACAGGCGACAGACCGTGCAAGCGCGCGGGCAATAGTGGTGGCAAGATGGTGCGAATATTGGATGCGGCTGCGTGATCGCAGGGCCATGCTGGGCGCAGTGGTTTTGGTGGCGGCTTATGCGGCTTTATTGGGCAGCGCCTTTCTGGCCTTTGCTAATTATAAGGGCTGGTATGATGCAGCGCCTTATTCCTACCCCTTCATCACGCTTTTATTGGCCAATGCGCTGTTCTTATCATGGCGTTTGGTGATGCGCTGCTGCTTCACATATCGTCATTATGGTGTGTATCAGGCGGTTCTATCTGTGCCGCGCATGTTTATTGCCAATATCATCAGCATCATGGCCGCGCGCCGCGCCGTCATGGCCTATTGCCGTTTGCTCATTGGCCAGCCTGTGCGCTGGGATAAGACAGCCCATATATTGCCGCATGTCGATGATAGGCCGCCTGCAACGCAGCCGTTTTCAACGCAGCCGCTTTTAAAGCATATTCTTGGCGCGGCGCAAAGGGTGCAGCGGCCATGACATTGCGCTCGCAACATATTTATGCAGATGCCCCTGCCACCGGCAATGCACTGCGCTTTTTGGTTATTTTGCTGCTGCTATGGATTTTCGGGCGCATGATCGCCAATGGCGTCTTTGCCGGACCAGCGCCTGATACGCCGCTGCAACAGATGCTCGAGCGCACCGGCATGAGCGCTGCGCCAAAACGCCCTATGCCAAGCTTGGAAATTGCGGCGCAAACAGATGGTTTATGGCGCGGTAATATATTGCAGGATATACCGGTAAGAAATGCTGAGGCTGGGGAGGCTTTGCCGCGCGCGGCCCGCATATTTTACGGGGCGTCTTTGCCCGCAGATATTCTGGCGGGTCATCAGCTTTTGCTGTGGAACCAGCGCAGCGCAGCTTTTGCCGGGCGCAACCTGTTGCCCGCCAATGCACATAATGGCCTGTTGGCGCAGAATTTTACGCCGAGCACTGGCGATAAGCGGATGCCTTTGGCCGCTGCACGCAAGCCTAATATTTTGGCAAATGATCGCTGGGCGCTTGATAGCTGGGCCTTTTTGCGCGGCGGCAATTTTGTGCCAGCGGACCAGCAGAATATTGGTGGCCGTTCGCAATATGGGGGCAGTCAGGCCGGAGCCATTGCGCGTTATTATCCATGGGCAAATCGCAATGCGCCATCCCTTTTCCTGCGCGCCACACGGGCATTATCTGGCCCAGCGCAGAGCGAGATTGCCTTGGGTGCTTTGTTCCGGCCCGTAAAGGCTATACCGGTCCAGCTTGCCGTTGAGCAGAGGATTGCCCTTGATTCAGGCGGCAATAATAAGCCTGCGGCCTATATTGTTAGTGATATTGCCCCGCGCGCATTGCCGGGCAATATCCGCGCCAATATTTATGGTCAGGCCGGTATTGTGGGTATTAAAGACAGCGCCTATTTCTTTGATCTGCAAATGACATTGGAAAAGCCAGTGCTGCAAGATGGACAGCGCGAAGTCATTTTGGGTGCAGGGCTATGGTCTGGCGGCCAAGGCAGCGTGGTAAATAGTGCGGATAATGGTGCGGATAATGGTATTGCAACAGTCAATCGTCTTGATATTGGCCCGCGTATAGCGGCGCGACTGCCCGTGGCGGGGCAGGCTACACAAATCGCGCTGGATTGGCGGCAACGTGTTGCGGGCAATGCTGATCCCGGCTCTGGCCCTGCACTCACCGTTTCTACACGTTTTTAATATTGGCGGCGCAGATAGAAATACAGTCTTGCAACACTTTGTTGAAAATCGGCATGATTTCGTAACTAACTCTCTATTAGCCCTTCCGAAGAGCAGGCAAAAAGATTAACCCCATGAAATGGATGTTTATCTCCCTATAGCCAATTTACCGGTTAATGCCCTCGTCATAGTGATGTTGGGCCTTGGCGTCGGTGTCCTGTCTGGATTATTTGGCGTTGGCGGCGGTTTTTTAACCACGCCCTTGCTTATTTTTTACGGCATACCGCCCACGGTCGCCGCTGCATCTGCATCAACACAGGTTACCGGTGCCAGCATATCCGGTGTTATTGCCCATAGCCGCCGGCGGTCGGTTGATTATCATATGGGCGCTGTTTTGGCAGTTGGCGGCTTGCTGGGTACTTTTGTCGGGGCCGGGATGTTCCGCCTGCTGGAAAGTCTGGGCCAGATCGATATTGTCATCAATATGATTTATGTGCTGATGCTGGCCAGTATTGGCGGGCTGATGGCGCGTGAAAGCTATCAAAGCATTCAGGCGCGCCGCACAGGCAAAAGACTGATTATCCGCAAAAGACGCCATCACCCGCTGGTTGCAGCCTTGCCATTGCGCTGGCGCTTTTACCGTTCGGGCCTTTATATTTCCCCGCTCGCGCCGCTTATTTTGGGCGTTTTGACCGGCATGCTGACCATGTTGCTGGGCGTGGGCGGCGGTTTTGTTATGGTCCCGGCTATGCTCTATTTGCTGGGCATGGGCGCGCAGGTTGTTGTTGGCACATCATTATTTCAGATATTGTTCGTCACCATTGCGGCGACACTGGTCCATTCCATGACCACCAAGGCGGTTGATATTGTGCTGGCGGTGCTGCTGCTGTTCGGCAGTGTTATTGGTGCGCAGCTTGGTGCGCGGCTGGGTCAGCGTTTGCCGCCCGATTATCTGCGCCTCGTGCTGGCGGCTATGGTGTTGACCGTTGCCTTTTTGCTCGCACTCGGCCTTGGCTGGCAGCCGGATGAAATTTATTCGGTGACGCAATTATGATGCGCTTCATCACAATCATCATGTTCTTCATGGCCGCCTTTGCAACGCCAAATGCCATGGCGCAGGAAGAGCCTGTGCTGGTTCCCGATGTGTCAAAGCGCAGTGTGCAGC